>DBME01000245.1 GCA_002298155.1 Holophagaceae bacterium UBA706
CCCCGCATGGAGGCGATCCTGGGCCGTCCCCGGGAGGAGATCGTGGGCAGGACCTCCCTGGAGGTCCTGCCGGAGCCCCTGGGGGCGGAGGTGCAGGCCCAGGACCTCACGGTGCTGACCTCCCGCCAGCCCATGGAAAAGGAGGAGCACTGGACCCACCCCGACGGCACCCTCCACGCCTACCTGACCCAGAGGTTCCCCCTGGTGGATCCAGAGGGCCAGGTCTGGGGCGTGGGGCGCATCAGCACGGACATCACCGAACGCAAGGCCGCCGAACAGGTGCGGCTCCAGAGCCAGAAACTGGAGTCGCTGGGGGTCCTGGCCGGGGGCATCGCCCATGACTTCAACAACCTCCTAGGCGCCATCCTGGGCAACCTCGGCCTGGCCCAGCGGGAGATCAGCCCCACCTCCCACGCCCGGGTCCGCCTGGACACCATCGAGAGCCTGGTGGTGAAGGCCACCAGCCTAACCCGGCAGATGCTCGCCTACTCCGGACGGGGCACCACCGAGATCGTGCCGCTGGACCTGAACAAGCTGGTGGAGGAGATGACCCACCTGCTCACCATCTCCATCTCCAAGAAGGTCGAGGTCAGGATCTCCGCCGCCAGCGGCATCCCCACCATCATGGCCGACGCTTCGCAACTCCAGCAGGTGGTCATGAACCTGGTGATCAACGCTTCGGACGCCATCGGCGACCGCCCCGGGACCATCGTGGTGCGCACCGGCGTGATGAGCGCCGACGAGACCTACCTGGCGGCGACCTTCCAGGGCCAGCACCTGGAGCCCGGAACCTTCGTGTCCCTGGAGGTGGCCGACGACGGCTCGGGCATGAGCGCGGAGACCATGAAGCGGATCTTCGAGCCGTTCTTCACCACCAAGTTCACGGGCCGGGGCCTGGGCCTCTCGGCCATCCAAGGCATCATCAAGTCGCACCGGGGGGGCATCCGCGTCTACAGCGAAGTGGGGAGGGGCACGACCTTCAAGCTGCTGTTCCCGGCCGCCTCCGTCCCGGCCGGCGTAAAGGCCCCGGAGGCGGCCCTGGGCGATTTCCATGGCAACGGCACCGTCCTGGTGGTTGACGACGAGGAGAGCATCCGCTCCATGGCCTCGGGCATCCTCTCCCAGATGGGGTTCGACGCCCTCCTCGCCGCCGACGGCATGGAGGCCCTCATGCTCTTCGAGACCCACAAGGCCGATATCCGCCTGGTGATCCTTGACCTCACCATGCCCCACATGGACGGCGTGGAGACCCTGACCGCCCTGCGGGACCGGGGCCACCAGACGCCCGTGGTGCTCAGCAGCGGGTTCAACGAAAGCGAGGCCATTCCGCGCATCAAGGACCAGAGCCTGGCGGGCTTCCTGCAGAAGCCCTACCGGGTCTCGTCGTTCATCCAAGTCGTTAAGGCCGCCCTCAAACCTTGAACCGGTCCGTGAGCGCGTTGAGACGCTCCGTCACCGCGCTCAGGTCGTCGATGGTGCGTTTGGCCTCGCGCATCGTGGCGGCCATCTGCTCCATGGCCGCGGCGTTCTGTTCGGCGATGCCCGTGAGGCTCCCCATGACCCCCACCACCGCGCCGCTGTCCCGGCGCTGGGCTTCGCTTTCGCGGCCGATGGCCTCCAGGCGTCCGCTGCTGGCGAGGATGGCCTCCTGGATGGCCCGGAGGGCGGCGCCCGCGGCGTTGACCCGGTCGCTGCCGATCTGGATGCCCTCACCCGAATGCTGGATGAGCGTGGTGATCTCCTTGGCGGCCTGGGCGGAGCGTTCGGCGAGTTTGCGCACCTCCTCGGCAACCACCGCGAAGCCCTTGCCGTGCTCGCCGGCCTTGGCGGCCTCGATGGCGGCGTTGAGGGAGAGGAGGTTGGTCTGGTTGGCGATCTCGGTGATGACGGTGAGGATGT
Organism: Holophagaceae bacterium UBA706; assembly: GCA_002298155.1. Lineage (GTDB taxonomy): Bacteria > Acidobacteriota > Holophagae > Holophagales > Holophagaceae > Mesoterricola. The sequence continues at coordinate 1,900 of DBME01000245.1, forward strand.
TCCCGATCTGCCGGGAGTCGCCCTCGATGCGCTGCATGCCCTGCACGGCCTCCTCCACGGCGGTGCCTCCCGAGGACGCGGCTTCCCGGGCCCGGGTGAACACCTCCAGGGCGTCCGCCACGTGGTTGCCCACCACGTCGGAGGCCTTGGCGATGGCGCGGGAGGTGCGGTCGGCCTGCTCCGCGCTGCGTTTCTGGGTCTCGGCGCCCTGGGCGATGCCCTCGGCCGCGGAGGCCATCTCCGTCATGCCCGCCGACATCTCATGGGCTCCGGAGGCGATGGAGGTGGAGATCCCCGCCACTTCCTGGACCATCCCCTGGATGTTGCCCACGAAGTGGTTGAAATGCCCGGCGAGGCCGGCGATCTCGTCCTTGCCGGCCACCTCCAGGCGCGCGGTGAGGTCGCCCTCCCCTTCGGAGATGTTGTGCATGCTCTCGCGGATCGCCTCCAGGGGACCGGTGATGGTGCGCCCCAGGAAGCCCGCGGCGGCGAGACCCAGGAGGACCATCGCCACGCCCAGGGCGAACATCCAGGCCAGGCTCCTGCGGATGTCGCCCAGGAGCCGGTCCCGGTTCATGGCGATGAGCAGGTGGGTGGTCTTGGAGGCCTGCCCACCGGAAAAGACCACGGGCGTGGCCACCACCAGGCAGCCCTGGGACGTGAAGCGCCCGTCCTTGGCCGCGGCCAGTTCCTTGGCGAACACGGCGGCGTCGAGCTTGGCGTCGGTCTTGAAGGCCCGCACGTGGGCCGCGGTGGCCCCTGACTCGTCCAGGTTCACCACGCAGGCCAGGCTCACGTCCTCGTCGCCCCGGATCAGGTCCAGGAAGGATTCCGTGGCCCCCTTCGTCGTTTCCATCTCGTCGCTCTGAAGGCTCGGGCCGATGGCCGACGCCAGGATGGTGTCGAGGCTGGCGGCCTTGGTCCACAGGGCCTGGGTCTGGGTGCGGCCGATGAGGATCCCCGCCAGGAGGACCGCGCCCACCGCCAGGGTCGTGGTGAGGGCGATGACCGCCACGGTGAGCTTCCTGCGGATGGTCAGATCATGGAGGAATTGCATGGCGCAGGGCTCCTTCAGTGTGAAATCGGGGGCGATTCCGCAGTGATGATTACCTAATACCTAATTTATTAAAGTAATGGAGTTGATGGCTCTGTCGGGAAACAGACCATCATAAGGAAATTTCATGAATACGGGGAAATTTTCCGGCTGGGTCCGGGGCTGGAAATCGGGGTTGAAACACCGATAAACACGCAGCCTTCATTTCCGCTCCTCCATTCCCGGTCGGTATTTCGCCGACCTGGCAAGGCGCTATGTTTGGCAGTGACGTTCGGATAAACGGGAGTGTCTGAAATCCTCAGTGTGGGCTCATCCTTCGCATGGTGGCGCATTCGGCGAACTGATCAAACACAGAGTTCCACGGAGGCACAGAGATACACAGGAAAGCTGCAAGGGGGTTGGCCCTCGAATCACCGGGGGCTTGCGCGCCGACACACCCCGCCCGGCCCCTGCTCGCTGCGCTCGCCGAAGCTCTCCGAGCTTCGCGCCCATGGGGGGGTGGCCCTTCTGCATGC
>DBME01000013.1 GCA_002298155.1 Holophagaceae bacterium UBA706
ATCAGGTTGCGTTCGGCGGGGGCCGGGGAGCGCCCCAGGCGGGCGGCCAGGGCCTCCACCGTCCCCTTCAGGTCCTCGGCCCGCGCGGGCTGGTTCATGCGGGCGGGGTCCAGGAAGGCCGCGGGCAGTAGGCCCGCCGCGGCCAGCCGCAGGATCTCCGTCGACAGCCAGGCCTGGTCGCCCTGGGGCGCCGCGGAGCCCTTGAAGGTGATCGTCTGGGGCGCGGCGGCATAGTTGGAGACGGCCTGGAGGTAGGGGAACCCGTTGCCGAAGACGAAGGTGTTGTCGATGGTGGCGCCCCCGGAGTCGGCCATGAAAAGCGCCTGGATGGGACGCCCGCCGAAGGTGGCGATGAGGCCCGCGGTCTCNNGCCACGGCCTTGTCCGTGAGGGCCTGCTCACCGTCGCGGCCGCCGTAGACCTGGTCGGCCACGGTGTCCAGGAGGTCGAAGCCCTCCTTGGCGCGCTTGCCGAGGTTGGCGTAGGCGTAGGTGCGCGCGGCCACGGCCTGGGCCTTGAGGGCCTCCAGGGCGGGGTACTCCCAGGCCCCCATCTCCTTGGGCACCACGCCCCGCAGGTAGGTCTCCAGGTCCAGGGTGTTGACCACCGACAGGCGGCCCTGGGCGTTGGGGAAGAGGGTCACGCGGCCGCGGTAGCGCCCCTTGCCCACCACCAGGGCCAGTTCCTTGGCGGGGTGCAGGGCGACGCCGGTGTTGGGCAGGGGGATCCGCTCGTAGCGTTCGGTGATGGCATACAGGGCGCGGCCCTTGCGGGGGGTGCCCTTGCGCTTCTCGGTGGAGACCCAGAGCTCGTCGAAGCCCTGGGCGCCCAGCTTCTCCAGGGCGGGTTCGGCCTCGCGGGCGCTCTCGTAGTGGCCCGTGAGCACCCGCCAGGTGTCGCCGTCGGACACGGCCACCTTCTCGGGGCGCTCGCCCAGGGCCGTGAGGCGCTTCATGAGGGCGGTGGCGTCCTTGAGGGGCAGGGCGGTGCCCACCTGGATGCGGTACTCGTCGGTGGGATCGGCCTCGCCGCGGCTGTCCCACCAGATGCGGACCTTCTCGCCGTCGGCGACGGTCAGGAGGCGCCGCCCTTCCAGGCTGCGCAGCTCTCCGCCGCCCTCCAGGCCCACGATCCACTCCATGGCCTGGGTGTCCAGGCCCACGCGGATGGTGGGGGTGGCCGCGGCCAGGGCGGGCAGGGCTAGGCAGAGGAAAACGGGCAGGGGTCGCATGGCTAAAGCTTAACCGAGGGGATTCCAGGGGGATGGACGGGGGTGCAAGAAGGGGTTGCAATGAATAAATAATATAGTATATTCATGTCCTGATCCAACGCCTGGGGCGGCACGCCCCCCCATCCTCTCCGGAGCTCCCATGAAACGCCTCCTGAAAGCCGCACCGATCCTCCTGGCCACCGCCATCCTGGGCGCCGGCGACCTCACCGGCGGCATCCAGCTGGGTTTCGCTTCCCCCATGGGCGATGCGAAGACCTTGACGGACAAGGGGAATGGCGCCCAGTTCGCGGTCTACGGCCTCTGGGACCTGGAGGATGGCCACAGCCTGCGGTTCAAGCTGGACGGGGTCGCCAACTCGGGGTACCCCGGCGTCGTGGATACGCCCGTCGGCCCCAGGGACCTCATGGGGCTGGTGAAGGTGCAGACCGCCACCTCCTCCCTCGGCGCCGACTACCTGTACTTCGTCAACGGCACCTTCCGCGACGGCTTCTACGCGGGGGCCGGCCTGGCGTACACCGCCAACAACCTGCGCATCGAGGTGGGGACGCTGTCCTTGGACCGCACGGAGAACTCGGCCGGCTATTCCCTGTACGTGGGCAACTACTTCACCCGGCACTGGAGCATGGAACTCAGCTACCGGTCGAGCAAATACAAGGCTGACTCCGCCATCGGCCAATTCAACTACACCTTCAACACCCTGGTCCTTTCCGGCGCCTATACGTTCTAGCCCTGCGCAGTCCTTGGGGGCGGTTTCGGGCCCCACGGCACTCATGAGGGCTGGCGGGGCCATGGCCTCCAGCCCTTCCTGCGAGGCCGTGGACCGCCGGCAGCCCCCGCCATTTACAGCCTGTCCACCCGGAGGTTGCCATGCCCCGCGTCAGTTCCCCCATGGACCATCCACGGCTCCACTGGGCCAGGGTCAAGGACCAGGCCCGCTGGCGGCGCAGACGAGACCGGCGGCGGCGCCGGCTGGGGTCGTCAGGGCTTCAGAGCTTTTCCCAGTGGCTGGCTTCGTACCGGTGCTTGATGCCGTAGTCGGTGTCGATCTGGGGCAGCTGGAGGCTGCGGGACACGTCGTCGTTGACGGCATGCCACCGGGTGTAGGTGTCCAGGGCCCAGGGGCCGGCTTCGCGGGTGCCGTTGCCGCTCCAGCCCATGCCGCCGTAGGGCACGTGGGCCTCGGAGCCGGAAGTTGAATTGTTAATGGATGACAGGCCCGCCCGGATCTCCCGCTTGAACCGCTCGATCAGCGCCCGGTCCTCGGTGTAGATGGCGCTGGCGAGGCCGTAGGGCGTGGCGTTGGCCCATTCCATGGCCTGGTCGAAGCTCTCCACCCGGCAGAGATTGACCGTGGGGCCGAGGATCTCGGTCTGGAAGAGCTTCATCCCGGGGGTGACGCCTTCCCACACGCAGGGCTGGACGTAGTGGCCCTTGACGATGTGGCCGTGGACCTTCTCGGTGCGGTTGTCCTCGGTCCAGCGCGCGCCGCCGCAGAGGAGGGCGGCCTCCTCCTCGACGCCGTAGGACCAGTGGTCCTCGAAGACCTTGGTGAGCCGCGCGTTGATCATGGGCCCGAAGAACACGTCAGGGTAGGCCATGGGGTTGCCCAGCTCCATGCCGGCCACGGCTTCCATGAAGGCGTTGCGGAAGGGGCCGTAGATGTCCTCGTGGATCAGGATGTTGCCCACGGAGGTCCGGCGCTGGCCCGCGGAGCCGAAGGCGCCCCAGAGGGCTCCCTGCACGGCGCTCTCCAGGTGGCAGTCCGGCATGATGATCATGGGGTTCTTGCCGCTCAGCTCCAGGCTCGGGACCATGAGGTTCCGGCCCGCGGCCTCGGCGATGGACCGGCCCACGCTCGTGGCGCCCGTGAAGCAGAACTTCTGGTAGAAGCCCTTGTCGATGCCGGCCACCACGAACTTTCCGCAGCCGGTGCGGCCCTTGCCGTTGATGATGTTCAGGACGCCCGGAGGCAGGCCCACGTCCATCATGCAGCGAGCGAACAGATAAGCGATCGTGGGCGCGTCCTCGCTGGCCTTCCACACCACGGTGTTGCCGCAGAGGATGGCCGGGAGGATGCGCGCCGCGGGCGTGGACAGGGGGAAGACGCCCCCGGCCATGACGGCCACGACGCCCACGGGGCGCCGGTAGGTGGTGATCTGGCGGTTGGGCAGTTCGGAGGGGATCGTCTGGCCATGGAGGCGCCGGCCCTCGCCCAGGAAGTAGTGGCAGAGGTCGATGGTCTCCTGCACTTCGCCCAGGGCCTCGCGCAGGGGCTTGCCCACTTCGCGGGTGATGATGGCGGCCAGCTTGTCCTTGTGGCGGGCCAGCATCTCGCCCACCCGGCCCAGCAGGGCGCCCCGGAGGGGCAGGGGGACCTGGCTCCAGGAGGGGAAGGCGTGGGCGGCGGCCTTGGCGGCTTTTTCCACGTCGCGTTCGCCGCACTCAGGGAAGATGCCCACGGTGTCCCGGGTGTCGATGGGGGAGCGGGAGTCGAAGCTGGGCAGATCGCCTTCCACCTCCCGGCCTCCGATCCAGTTGAAGCCGATGACGGTCCGGCCATGGCTCGCGACCGAGGGGGCGTTCTCCTTCAGGTGCATGGCGACTCCTGGATTTGATTCTCGAACAGCATAGCCGGGAGTAACCCCCTTTGGCACAGGGGAGTTGTGACCAGCGACCTTGGACTCCCGGGCGGCAATCCGGCCATACTGGCACGTTCGGAGGGTGCCTTGCGTAGATTCGACCTTGTCGTGGTGGGTGCCGGCATCGGCGGCGGTTCACTGGTGTACAACCTGCTCAAGCAGGGCTTCACGGGCTCCATCCTGGTCGTGGACCGGGGCGAGGCGGTCTCCACGGGCGCCTCGGCCTACAGCGCCGGGGGCTTCCGGAACCTCTGGACGACGCCCATCAACCAGCAGCTGTGCACGCGCGGCATCTCCATCCTCAAGAACTTCCAGGACGAGATGGGTGTGGGGATCGGGTTCCGCCAGAGCGGGTATCTCTTCACGTACTACCAGGACGCCTGGAGCCGCATCCCCGCCGCGGCGGAGATCTGGAAGTCCAACGGCGTCGATTTCGAGCTGTTCACCCCCGCCCAGGTGGAGGCCATGATCCCCGGCCTGCGCTGCGCGGTGGACGCCGTGGACCCCGACGTCCTCGAGTACCTGAACATGGAAGCCATCGCCGGCGGCGTCTACGGCAAGGACTGCGGGAGCTTCGACCCCAGCCAGGCCGCCGTGGGCTACTTCGAGCGGGCCCTGACCGATTTCCCGGTCAAGCCGGTCCTGGAGCTCAATACCGAGGTGCTGGCCGTGACCTTCGACGCCTCCGGGCGCGCCACGGGCCTGCGCATGAAGGGCCACGGCGGCGAGGAGACGGTGGAGGCCGGCATGGTGGCCCTGTGTTCCGGCCCCTGGACCAACAACCTCCTGAAAGCCTCAGGCTGCCCCGCCGAGGACCTCATGCCCATCATCGCCCAGAAGCGGATGATGTTCCTCACGGACTTCCCCGACCAGGATCCCCGGTGGGAGAACATCCCCCTGACGATCATCGACCAGGGCATCTACTTCAAGTACGAGAGCGGCAACCTCCTCATCGGCAAGGCCAAGAGTGACACCCCCGACAGCCTGGACACGACCTTCGAGCCCGACTACTACGTGGAGGAGATCAACCTGGTCATGCAGGAGCGCATGCCCGCCACCGCCACCTGCAAGCTCAAGAGCGGCTGGGCCAGCCTCTACGACACCACCGGCCCCGACCACAACGCCATCCTGGGCTGGCACGCCAACCACCCCGGCCTGCTACTCCAGGTGGGCTATTCGGGCCACGGCGCCATGGAGAGCCCCGCGGTGGGCATCGGCCTGGCCGAACTGGTCATCACGGGCGGGTACCGGACCATCGATCTCACCCCGCTGCGGTGGAGCCGGTTCCGGGAAGGGGACCTGGTGAAGGAGACCATCGTCATCTGACGGTATGATGGGGGGACTCTGGGAGTCCGCCTTGTTCGAAAACATCCATATCGCCACGATCCTCATCAGCTTCGTGGCCGTGCTCTTCGCGCTGAGCGTGCACGAGGCCGCCCACGCTACGGCCGCGTACCTGCTTGAGGACGATACCGCCGCCCGGATGGGCCGGATGACGCTCAACCCCCTCGCGCACATCGACATCCTGGGCACCGTGATCCTGCCCCTGCTGGGCATGATCACGGGCGCCAGGGTCCTCGGCTGGGCCAAGCCGGTGCCGGTGAATCCCGGGAGGCTCACCCGTAAGTACACGGCCAGGGTGGGCTACGCCATGGTCGCGGCGGCGGGCCCGGCTTCGAACTTGCTGCAGTCGCTTGTGTTCATGATCATCTTGACGGTTTTCCTGAGGGTCCTGATCCCCGGGGACTCTACGCTGCGGCTTGATCTTTTCTACGGGGCCATGCACGCTCCGGTGGAACGCATCATCACCGTGACGGGTTACTCCACCGGCACGGTGATGGCCATGGCCCTCCTGGGGCGCCTTGTGGCCATCAACATCGGTCTGGCGATCTTCAACCTCCTGCCCTTCGGACCCCTGGACGGAGCCGGGATCCTCCGCGGGTTCCTTCCCTACGATTGGCTCCAGACCTTCGACAGGATCCAGCCCACCATCACCATCGTCCTGCTGGCCTGTTTCTTTCTCGCCCCGATCGTCATCATGACGATCCTCAGCCCCTTCTATTTCGTGGCGGAAAACCTATACGTCAACCCCCTTGCACGGCTCCTTCTCGGAGCCTGAACACCTTTGCTTTCGGAGTCCATGGATGGAAGAGAAATTCCTAACCAATGCTGAAGACGTGGAGGTGGAATCCGCCACCTTCCTGGAGGCCTCCCGGCGCAGCCAGGCCATCTGGGAGGACCTGCCCAAGCACCCCGGCAAGTACCGCGTCCTCACCGGCGAGCGTCCCACGGGGCCCCTGCACATCGGGCATCTCTTCGGGACCCTGGCGAACCGCGTGAAGATCCAGGAACTGGGCGCCACCACCTTCATCGTCATCGCCGACTACCAGGTGCTCACGGACCGCGACACCGCCGAGAACGTGGGCGCCAACGTCCATGAGGTCATTCTGGACTACCTCGCCTCGGGCCTGGATCCGGAGAACGGCCGCACCTTCTTCTTCAGCCACAGCCACATCCCCGAGCTGAACCAGCTGCTGCTGCCCTTCATGAACCTGGTGACCACCGCCGAGCTGGACCGCAATCCCACCGTCAAGGAGGAGATCAAGGCCGCGGGCCTGCGGCAGGTGAACGCGCTCATGTACACCTACCCCATCCACCAGGCCGCCGACATCCTCTTCTGCAAGGGCAACGTCGTCCCCGTGGGCCGGGACCAGCTCCCCCACCTGGAGCTCACCCGCAAGATCGCGCGCCGCTTCAATGACCGGTTCGCCGCCGAGGCCCCCGTCTTCCCCATCCCCGACNNAGATGAGCAAGAGCCGCGGCAACACCATCATGCTGAAGATGACCGCCGAAGAGACCGCCAAGGTCATCAAGGGCGCCAAGACCGACGCCGACCGCAACATCGCCTACGACCCCCAGGGCCGTCCCGAAGTGGCGAACCTGCTGCGCCTGATCTCCATCTGCACGGGCGAGACCCCCGAGTCCATCGCCGCCGGCATCGGCGACGGCGGCGGCGGCAAGCTGAAGGCCGCCCTCACCGAAGCCCTGAACGCCCACCTCGCCCCCATGCGCGAGCGCCGCACCCGCTACGCCAAGGACCCCGCCTACGTGAAGGACGTCCTCCGCCGCGGCGTCGCCCGGGCCCGGGAGGAGGGCATCACCACCCTCAAGCAGGTGCGCAAGGGCATGAACATGGATCACGGCCTGGACTGATCCGAGGCGGGGGACTCGGCCCGCCGGATTCCCGCCGGGCCGCCGCTGGCTTTCCTGCGAAGTACAAGCAATGCAGTTGTAAGCCCCTGAAGAAAATCTCTCCCAAGCAAAGTCCTCCCCACCTTTTCCGCTTGCATTTCTCACGACCCGGGGTAGACTAAAGCTTCCGAGTCGGTTCCTTAGCTCAGCTGGTTAGAGCATCTGACTCTTAATCAGAGGGTCCAGGGTTCGAGTCCCTGAGGAACCACCAATCGGAACAGCACTTAGGCCCACCCACAAGGTGGGCCTTACTGTTTGTCGCCACGATCTCGCCACACTCCGCCAACTTCCTGGGTGAGGTTCCTGCCCTTCGGCCTTACTTTTTTTTAGCGGAGGTGGCGGGAATGGGTTTGGCACGAACCTGGGGGTTCCCCCAGCAATCGACCGTTCGTGATTTTGAGGCCACGCTTTCTGGCCAGGAGGTTCAATATCTTGCACCCAAACGGCAGCCTTTCGAATGCTTTCCCAGGTGCTGTATATTGGGCCCGGTGATACAACCCTATCGCAATCCACGAAGGAGCTTGATAATGTTGGCCAAAGGTAATTCCTGGATCCCATTGTATTTAATTGCCATTTTTTTCTGGGGAGGCATATGTGTGCTTTTCTGGAAATATGATAAATTACTGACAAAAGCGATTGGGATATTTGGAAATTTTGTTCCTGATAAAAATACCTATGTCCAAGGGCAAATTCGTTGGGGTAGGTTTGCAAGCTCGATAGTTCTAATTTTCCTGATATGGCGATTTCTGTATCAGCTATTTAATTAGTCGAACCAGAATTAAGTATATACTTCCGAAGAATCAACAACTTGAGGGATGTGCCTATTTCAGGCCCAACTAGTTAACTTGCCTGCCGTCCTTGGTCCGGTATCGGAACAACCAGCTAATGATCGGGGATCCAGGACTGCCGGTGATTTGGGGGAAAAGTTAGGGCTCCCGACTGCTAGCCGTTTTTGCAGGTCGGCGGGCCACAAACCCGGGGGCCTGCAGTAACCGCCCTTGGCTCGGGCCTCAGCCCAGATAGGGGCCCAGGAGATCCTTGATCTTGTTGACGGAATTCACCCCCCCCGACCGGGTCACGGGCTTGCCGTCCTTGAACACGACCAGGGCGGGAATCGACATCACGCCAAGGAGCGCCGGTGTCTCCGGATTGGCGTCCACGTCCATCTTGAGGAACCTGGCCTGGCCCTGGAGTTCCTGGGCGGCCTGTTCCACCAGCGGCATCATGGCCTTGCAGGGGCGGCACCAGGGCGCCCAGAAATCCACCAGGACGACGCCTTCGCGCACCTCGGCCTGCAGCTCTCCATCGGTAACGGGCTTGAGATCAGACATGGTTTCCCTCCTGAAAAGTCATGCGTGCACGTGCTCTGCCAGCCAACGCTCCGCGTCCACGGCCGCGATGCACCCCGAACCTGCCGCGGTGATGGCTTGACGGTAGATGCTGTCCTGCACGTCCCCACAGGCGAAGACGCCAGGAACATTGGTGCGTGAGGATCCCTGCTCGGTGATGATGTAGCCATTCTCGTCCAGGGCCAGCTGGCCCTTGAAGAGGTCGGTATTGGGCTGGTGCCCGATGGCCACGAACAGGCCGGACACCCTGAGCGGTGCTTCGGTTCCCGCCACCGTGTCCTGCAGGAGGACTTGCTCCAGGCGTTCCTGGCCGGTGGCGGATGGCATGGTCACCAGGTCCGCGACCTTCTTGTTCCAGTGGACGGTGATCTTCTCGCTGGCCAGGGCCCGGTCCTGCATGGCCTTGGAGGCCCTGAACTGGTCTCGCCGATGGATGAGGTGGACGTGGGAGGCGAAGCGCGTGAGGTAGAGCGCCTCTTCCAGGGCCGTGTCGCCCCCTCCAGCCACCGCGACCTCCTTGCCCCGGTAGAAGAACCCGTCGCAGGTGGCGCAGGCCGAGACGCCGCCCCCATTCATGCTCAGTTCTTTGTCCTTGCCGATCCCCAGCCACCGGGCCGAGGCCCCCGTGGCGATCACCAGGGCATCGCAGCTGTAGGCCCCGGTGTCGGTAAGCACCTTGAAGGGGCGGTCTTCCAGATCCACGCCGGTCACGGTTTCCGTCCGGATGTCCGCGCCTAGGCGTTCCGCCTGCGCGCGCATGGCGTCGACCAGTTCAGGGCCCGGGATGCCTTCCGCGAAGCCGGGAAAGTTCTCCACGTCGGTGGTGATGGTGAGCTGGCCCCCGGGCTGGGGCCCCTCCAGGATCAGGGGGGCCAGGTTGGCCCGGGAGGCATAGATGGCGGCGGTGTAACCCGCGGGGCCGCCGCCGATGATGAGAACGGTTCGATGCAGGTTGGTCATGGTCCCTCGTCTACTTGTTGAGCCATGCGAGCATGTCTGCGGGTTTCTGGAACCCGAGGCTCCGGCGGATTTCCCTCCCGTCCGCGTCCATCAGGATCACGGTCGGGAAGCTGCGAATGGCATAGGCCTTGGCGAGGTCGGGACGGTCCTTGTCCGCGTTGATCCTCACCGGCACGGCGTGGTCCTTGATCCAGGACACCACCGCCGGATCCGGCCAGGTCTTTTCGTCCAACTCCTTGCATTGGGCGCACCAGACCGCGTAGGTGTCCAGGAGCACGAGTTTCTTCTGCGCTTTCGCCTGGGCCAGGGCTTGTTCGAACTCCTTGCCCCAGGCCTCCTGGGCCTTCTCGACGGTGGCGGCGCCGGCCGTGGCCAGGAGCTTGACGTTCAAGCCCGTTTCCACGGCCCTGAGACCGAGGAAGGAGGCCAGGACGACCAGGATGATCGCCACGCCTTTGCGGAAGGAGCCGGAGAGACCCTCGGCCGCCTCGAAGGCACCCAGCACGGCAGCGCCCGCCAGGGCCGTGACCGTCCACAGGAGGTAGTTCACGCCTTCAGGCACCACGTTCCGCACGTTCCAGGCCGCGAAGCCCAGGACCACGAGGCCCATGAAGTGCTTGAGCCGGTCCAGCCAGTCGCCGCTGCGGGGCAGGGCCGCGGAGAAGGTCCCCACGGTCATGAAGAGCACCCCCATGCCGAGGGCGAAGACGAAGAGCTGAAGCCCGCCCAGGAAGACATCGCCCTTCTGGGCGATGCCCACCAGGACGGTCCCGATGATCGGGCCCACGCAGGGCGCGGCGAGAGGCCCCAGCACCAGGCCCATGAGGAAGGCGCCGGCGTAGCCCTTGCGAGCGCCGCCCCCCTGGAGCTTGCTCTGGAGGCCCTGGGGCAGGGCGATCTCGAACGCGCCGAAGAGGGACAGCGCGAAGGCGGCGAAGAGGACCGAGACGGGGATGAGGAAGGCCGGCTTCTGGGCGAAGGCGGGGAAGGTGGCTCCGCTCCGTGCCGCCACGACGCCCAGGACGGTGTAGGTCACGGCCATGCCGAGGACGAGGACCAGGGACAGGGAGAAGCCCCTGAGCTTGCCGCCGCCCTTGGCGCCGATGATGGCCATGGTGATGGGGATCATCGGGTAGACGCAGGGGGTCAGGCTGGCACCGAGCCCGGCCATGAAGGCCACCAGCAGCCCTAGGAGGAGGCCCCGCTCGGGAGTCGAAGCGGGAACCGGGGGCTTCGCGACCGGGCTCGGTGCCATCTCGTGTGAAGGTGTCGCCGCAGGGGCAGGAGCCGCTGCATCCGGAAGGGATTCAGGCACCGGAGCCGCCTTGGGCTCGGGCGTCTTTCCCCCCTTGGCCGGAATATCGGCGGCTTTGACCTTCAGGGAAACCGTGGTCGGGGGGTAACAGTTGCCACCCTCGCCTTCCGTGCAGGCCTGGTACTGCACATCCAGCTTGACGTCGCCCTGGAGGCCCTCGCCGGCCACGGGGATGAGGACCTTGCCATGGTAGACGTCCTCGCTCAGTTCATCCTTGGCGTCGGGTTTCGGCAGCGGCCCCATCGTCAGGGTGCCGGGCTTGGAGGCCAGGGTCACCTCCGTGAAATCCTTCTTGATGTGGACTCCGGAAGGGATGTTGATCACAACCGCGCCCTTCTTGAATTCAACACTGATGGAGGGCTCCACTGCGAAGGCCCTCGCCGGCAGGCCCAGGACCACCAAGGCGGCCAGGAAGATTGGGATTTTCGCGAATCGCATGGGTGATCGTCCTATTCGGAAAGGGGTTTCAGGGTCAGGGGGTCCCTAAGGGGGAGCCGTTTCGCGGGGAGAGGGGCGGCATCCTTCAGAAGGCCCGGATGATCCTTGGAATCACCGGCCTCGATCTCGCTGGCCTTGCCCACGACAAGGATCACGAATTTCCTGGGATCCAGATATTTCCGGGCCACCCGCTGAACATCCTGGGCCGATACGGCCTGGATCCGTTCCCGGTAATCGACCCACCAGTCCTCGGGCCAACCCTGGAGCTGTTCCTTGGCGAACGTGTCGGCGAGGACATCCTTCCTTCCCCAGTTGGCAGGAAAGGCTTCGATGATGCCCGCCTTGATGCTGGCCAGTTCCTCGACCGGGACAGGCTCTGCCTTGATTCTCTCCATCTCGGACAGCAGCAGGCGCAGAGAGAACGGAACCGAGAGGTTCTTGGTCTGGTATGCCCCGCTCCAGGTCCCGGTCCAGTGGAGGCCTTCCTCGAAACGGGTGCCGATGCCGTAGGTGAGTCCTTCGTCACTCCGAATCTTCTTCATGAGCCGGCAGGTGAAGCCGGTGCCGCCCAGGATCTCGTTCATGACCACGGCGGCGTACCAATCGGGATCTGTTCGCCGCAGGCCGGGCAACGAGAACCGCACGAGACTCTGGGGGAATTCCTTGTTCAGGAGGTAGAGGCCTGGGATTGCGCCGTGGGTAGGAACCGGAACCGCTGGACTGACCTTGGCCGTGGGGTTGGCCCTGATCTTCCCCAGGGTTTTCTGAAGCAGGTCCAGCATGTCCTTCCGCTTCAGGCGGCCGGATGCCGAAACCACGAAATTCCCGGGCTCGAGGATTCTGGAATGGAAAGCGTTCAAATCATCCCGCGTGATGGCCCCAATGCTTTGGGCCGTTGGCAGGTGGGTCGTGAAATGGGTATCGCCGTAAAGCAGCCGGGGCATCTCCAGCCCCGCGATCTCCCCGACGGTGTCGTTGCGGGCGCTCATCGCCTGCAGGAAGGCTGCCTTGGCCAGGTCCAAGCGATCCTGGGCGAAGGCCGGCTGGGTGAGGATTTGCATGAAGAGATCGAGGCCTTCTTGGAGATCCTTCTCCATGATCGTCATGGAAAGCGAACCGGAGAAAGAACGGAAGTCACTGGTGATGTTGCCGGCCAGGAATTCAAGGCGCTCGTCCAATTCGGCGGCCGGCGTCCTGGCCGTCCCGCCGTCCCGGAGGATGAGGCCCGGCGCCGTGCGCNNGTCCCGGAGCTGGGAGCCCATCAGCGAGGCCAAACCTTCCTTGCCGGGGAGGTCCAGGTAGGAGCCACCGCGGATCATGACCTTCAGACGAACGATGGGCACCCCTTCGGGATCCTCAGCGTAGTAGACGGGAATCCCGTTGGCGAGCCGGGCCTTGAAGGTGGCGGCCCGAGGCACGGAAAAGGCCAGCGGTTTGAAGTGAAGGCCTTCGGGGCGCGAAGGGATGGCCTGCCCCAGGAGAACCGGGCCAAGGAGGAAGGGTAGGAGGGCGATCCGGACCATTACTTGGTCTCCCTGCGATGAACGATCAGGACTGAGCGGTTTTGCGGCGTGAAGTAGGCGCGCGCCACCCGCACGACGTCCTCCCGGGTCACAGCCTGGAGAAGGCTGGGCTCGGCCTGGAAATCCTTGTAGGTACCGGCCCCTTCCGCCTCCGCGATCTGGTCGCGAAGGTCCTGGTTGTGCTCGATGCGTTCAAAGGCCTGGGAAGCCATCTGATTCTTGACCTTCTGGAGCTCCCTGTCCGTGACGCCCTGTTCCTGGATTAATCGGATTTCCGCTAGTAGAAGCGCCTCCATTTCTTCGGGCGTGTGGCCGGGAGCGGGTACCGATTCGAGGTAGAAAACGCCACCGTACTTCAGGCTGGCGGAATACGCTTCGGCATCGACGGCAGCACCCTTGGCCAGGATGAGGGAGCGCTTCAGACGACCCGAATCGCCCTGGAGGAGGGACATGAGCACCTTGAGAGGAGCGGCATCACGATGCACCGACGGAACGGTCTTATGCACAACTGAAACCAGTGGCATGGCCTCGGCTTCAGCCACCATCCGCTGCTCACCCACTTGGGGAGGCTCCAGCGTCGTGACCAGGGGAGGCGGGACGGGGTTGGCAGGAATGGTCCCGAAATACCGCTGGACGAGCGGGAAGGCTTCCTCGGCGCGCAAATCTCCGACCAGCACGAGGGAGATGTTGTTGGGCGCGTAGTACGTGGCAAAGAAGGTGTCGGCCTGATCGCGGGTGATCGTCGTGATGTCGCTGGGCCAGCCAAGGGTCGGCCACCGGCACGGGTGGGCCTGCCAGACCATGGCATTGAAGGCTTCCATCGCCCGGCCATAGGGCGTCGCGTCCGTGCGCATCCGGCGTTCTTCAAGGACCACGCTTCGCTCGCTGTAGAACTCCCGGAACACGGCATTCCGCATTCTGTCCGCTTCCAGCCAGGCCCAGAGCTCGAGCTTGTTGGCGGGAATGTCGACATGGTAGAAAGTGCGGTCGCTGGTGGTATTGGCATTCATGCCGGTGGCGCCAAGCTGGCTGTAGATCTGGCTGAATTCGTCCTTCACGATGAGTCGGCGCTGTGCCTTAACCAGCGTCTCGAGCTCGTCCAGGGCGGTCTGGAGCCGGGGGGGCCTGGTCTTGGGATCGCCGATGTCCTGAATCTCACCCCTCCTCACCTTTTCACGCAGGATGTCCTGCTCGGCTCGGACGATCGCGACCACGCGGTCCTGCTGCTGGTTGAGTTCCGCATCGCGAGCTGCGTCCCGTGTGCCGATCGTGCGTGTGCCCTTGAACATCATGTGTTCGAAGAGATGGGCGATGCCCGTGATTCCGGGCCTTTCGTCGGCACTCCCGGCCTTGACCACCCAGCCGCAACTGATGCTGGGCTCCCCGCGACGCTCGACCAGGATGACGCGCATCCCGTTGGGGAGCGTCCTTTCCTGGATGGGCACTTCCTGGGCGGCCAGCGCTGAAAGGCAAAGGAATGGGAGCAGGAAAGATTGTCGTTTGGGTCGTTTCATGGGTTGGCCTTGATGAGCAGGCTGGCTAAAACTCGGATCGGGAGCGTCTGTCGCCCCCCGGCAAGGGAACACCCCAAGTTTTATTCAGGCCAAAACATCCATGTACTCCAGTTCCGAACTTCACGGATGCTCCGGTTCCGCTGGGGGACCCAACCCCTTCACCCAATTTGAAAAAGGGTGGGTGAACGTCGATGTCGGCGAGAAGCCCGTCCTCTCCGTCAAAGGCTTCCTCTCGCCTCCCTGGGGACAAACCCAGGACTGGTGCACATGGAAAGAGGGAAACCGGACTACCTGATGAGTAAATGGTCCTCTTCGGGCTTCGTATCTCCATCTGAACCTGGGTCTTGTGCCCGTCCCCTGGATACCCCGATGATGCGATCCCCGAAGATGCTCTTTCTCCTTGGCCGGCTCTGGATGCTGGTTGTGCCCGTTCATGCCCTTGCCAGGGAACCAAGGGTTCTTTTGGATTTCGAGCGTGGGTCCGTTCTGATCACCCTTCCGCCCCGTACCTACTTGCTGAAGGAATTCACGGACGTGGCCCTGGCCCAGAGGTCAGGCTCCATTTCGGTTGGTCCGCTGCCGTTGGAAACCGCGGTCAACGCTCAATGCGAGGCAGTCTACTCCGGGGAAGTCCGCATTCCTGTCTCGGGTGAAGGGTTGAGGGGGCGTGTCCAGTTGCGGGTGCATGTCGCGCTCAGTGGAGAGGGCGCCGGGAACGTCGCGCCGGAATGGATGGCTCTGACGGTGGATGCCGCCATGATTCCGGTCGTGAGGCCGACTCCGGGCAATCCCGCTTCCGCGCCTGACCAAGGGAGCCGCCCACCCCCCGCGACCCAAAAGCCTGTGCATCCAAATGGCCTTCAGGGGCGCACCGCGCATTGGGCCGCCCAGGTGACCCTACGGAACCCGGCCCTGGGATCCACGCTTGGGGTATTCCTGGTTTGGCTTGCCGGGATTGTGGATGTTTTCCTGGATGCGGCGGAGACACTGGGTTTCACAGTCCTACTGTCCGGGGTCGCTCTTGTTCTCTACCGGGTCTTCACAGGTGCCGGCGCCGGCCCTGGACGGCGTGCGTGGCGCTGAGGCGGACGGCCTGTTCGAAACGGTCGAAGATTCCTTCGCGTGATCACGACGAGGCCAGGTAGGTCGCCACCGGGAAGGCTTCCGGCCGGCCATCTAGTCCAGCGTCCTCCTCGCCTGGACCAGGCGGTCCACGGCAAGGCTGAGCTCGGTGTCGTCCGCCTGGGCGAAACCCATGCGGAAGGCGGGCTCGGGGTCGTCCAGCGCGAACCAGGAGGGCGGATTCAGGCGCAGGCCGAAGGTGCGCGCGGCGCGGATCCAGGTCTCGGCGCACAAGCCCTCGCGGGCCTTGAGCCAGAGTCCCATGCCGCCTCCGGGCAGCTCGAACTGGAGGTCGCCGCCCAGGCGCTCGCGCAGCAGCGAGGCGAGGAGGTCCCGGCGGTGCTGGTAGATCTTCCGGACCCGCCGCAGGTGGCGGGCCAGATCGCCATCGCGCATGAGATCGCCGATGGCCCATTCCAGGGCCGCGTCGCCCGGCTCCTCGAAGCGCTGCTTGGCGCTGGCCAGGAAGGGCGCGATGGGGGGCGGAACCACCAGGAAGGTGATGCGGAGACCCGGCGCGATCAGACGCGAAAGGGATCCGAGATGGATGACCACGCTCTCCCGGTCCAGGGCCAGGAGGGACGGCGTGCGGCGATCCTCGAAGGTGATCTCGGCGTCGTAGTCGTCCTCGAGGATGGCCACCCGGTGTTCCGCGGCCAGTTCCAGGAGGGCCTCCGCCTTGTCCTGGGCCAGGACCGAGCCCGTGGGGAACTGGCGCCGGGCCGTGAGGTAAAGAAGCCGGATGGGGTCCTTGCGCAGGCAGGCCCGGATGGCATCCAGATCCAGGCCCCCGGGACCGTGGTGGACGCTGCGGAGGACCATCTGGGCCCCGGTCTGGAAGAGATCCCAGGCCGCGCGGTTCCCGGGGCTTTCCACCAGCACCGAATCGCCCGTCCGGAAGATGGCGTGGGCGAGCAGGGAGATGGCGCTCCGGCTGCCACGGGTCACCAGGATCCGGGCTGGATCGACATGAAGCCCGTGCCGCTCCGAGATCCAGCTCGCGATCTGCTCGCGCAGGAGGGGGTTCCCCATGGGGTCCCGTTCCTGGAGCAGGGCCGGGGCATGGCGCTGCATGGCCCGCTGGTAGCCCCGGGAGATGGCCAGTCCCGGCGCGATGCGGGGATCGGGAGCGCCGTCTCCTNNGAGGAGCGCCCCGGACGGGTTGGTGGAAACCGGCTGGAGGAGGCTCGGGAGATCGAATCCGAGCCCCTGTTCCTGGGGTCGGGCCGGGTCCTCCGATGGGCGGGCCCCGGAAGGCAGGTCGGTAGCCACCGAGGCGCCCCGGCAGACCTCGTTGACGACCCAGCCTTCCCCTTCCAGGCGGTTGATGGCCGTTATGACCGTCCGCCGGTTCACGCCCAGGGATTCGGCCAGGACCCGGGTGCCCGGAAGACGGCTGCCGGGTTCGAGGCGCCCATCCAGGATCGCGTCCTTGATGGCGTTGGCGATCCGTACGTAGAGCATGCCGTCGCCGGCGTCGAGGTGGAGGAGCAGATCACGATGACGCATGGGGCACCTGGGTGGGGCCGCCCTGGAGGAGGCGCAGCGCCTCCTCCTTCAAGGGCTGGAGGCGGGGTAGGTAGTCGGGGGAGAAACGGAGCGCCGCCTCCACGTCACGCACGTTCGCGCGGGCGGCGGCAAGACGGGACGGACCGCGGAGCGTGCGTGCCAGGCGGGTGCGTACTTCCACGCGGAGGGCGAGCAGGGGCCCGTGCCCCGGCATGGAGGTGCCATACCAGTCCAGGTCCTTGAAGGGGATCCTGTCGCCGAACAGATCCAGAACCTGGTCCAGGCCGGCCAGGGCTTCCCGGAGACCGGTCACGCCGCCCTGGCCGATCCGGTCCCGGACCAGCCAGGTCTGCGCCTCCAGGACGGTCCGGCGCACCTGCATCTTCCGGTCCGTGCCGCCGATGCCGCGGATGGCCGCGGACACGGGGTCCAGGTAGGTCCCTGGGTTCCTTCCGTTCCGCCCGGCATGCTCGGCCAGGAGCAGTCCGCAATCGAACCAGACGAAGGGGTCCAGGATGTGGCTCCTCCGGGCGTTGGGGGGATCCGGGGCGTGGAAGAAGGCCTGGTCCAGCGCGTCCCAATCCTCCCTGGACCCCCGCGCCAGGGCGCGCACGCGGGCGGCTTCGAGCAGGTCCACGACGGCGGGGGGCTGGGAGGCGAACTCCTGGGCATGGGCCGCGTCCAGCCGGCCCAAATCGACTTCGTTGGCCCGTCCGGCTTTTACCAGATGCAGGGCTTCGATCATGGCGAGGGTCCAGGGCAGCGAGGATCTGGCTTCCGGGCTGCTCAGCCGGATCAACGGCCGGGGATCCTGACCCTGGAGGCTTCGGAACTGACTGATGAAGAATGCGCACAGCCAGCCGCTTTGCCCGCTGCCGAGGCCGTCCTGGGTGGCGAGCCCGTCCAGGTTGAAGGCGAGGAGATCCCTGTCGCGCCAGGCCCCGGAGGGGGCCAGGGAGAGAAGGGCCATCAGGGGGGAGGAGGCGCTGTCCCGGGAGAACCCCACGATGGCCTTCACCTCGCTCTGGTAACGCGCCATGGGCAGATCGCCCTCCAGGACCTGCCGGACGAGAACGTCCACCTTGGCCGCCAGCATCCTGGGGTTCCCCGGGGAGACCACCAGGGCCCGGTCGGCGCAGGCGCGCAGGTGGGCCACGCGGCTCCGCTCGGACCCCGGTTCGAGGAAGGGGTAGTCCAGGGACAGTTGCGCCGCCGCGGTGAGGACCGCGTTGATGCCGGGGTGGCTGGGCGCCGCGGCGTCCCCCTCCTTCAGGAGTGACCTGAAGGCGTTCCAGTGCGCCAGGGTCTGGGGGCTGGCGCTTCCCGGTTCCCCGTCTCCCAGTTCCCCCTGGACCTGATGGAGGCGGGCGTTCAATTCGGCCACCAGGGCGTCCAGATCCTGGGGTGCGCGCTGGCGGTACGCGGTCTCAAGGTCAAGGAGGCGGAGCCACATGGTCCTGACATCGGGACTGGCCAGCTGGACCTCCATCTCGTCGATCATGTGGGTCAGCCGGGACTGATCCACGTCCCCGCGACCCTGGAGCATCAAGCGGGCAGGCTCCAGGTAGCGCTGGCGCAGCTTCTCCGGATCGCCGGACTCCTGGGTGGTTTGCTTCCACCAGGGGACCCCCACCGATTCGCGGTATTCCCTGAGCATGGAAAAGGCCAGCCATGTCCGGGCCCCTTCGGTGCGGAAGCCGGAATTCCAGGCCGCCTTGAAGTGCTGAGCCGCCTCCTCGCCGCGGAATTCGCTGATGGCCGCCAATTGGCCCAGTGCCAGGTGGGCGGGGCCCGCGACCAGCCTCCCGTGCCGCTTCATCTCGGCCGTGATGGTGTCCTCGATAACCTTGACCTGGGCGGTCTCGGGCCCGAGATCATGGGGCGGTTCGCGGTAGGCCCGGTCCATGATCACGCGGGCTTCCTCCACCCGCTTCTGGAAGTGCCGGTCCCAGTCCATCTGCTGCGCGATCCGGGTCTCCCTCCACCAGCCGCCGCCCACCGCCAGCGCGAGGGCCAGGGTGCCCAGGAGGGCCGCCCAGGTGGTGAACCGGTTCCGCTGGGCCAGGCGCAGGGTGCGGTACGGCAGGGCGCCCGCCATGACGTCGAGGGGCCTCAGGTGAAGGAAGCGGTCCAGTTCGAGGGCCAGCTCACCGGGAGTCCTGCAGCGCCGGAAAGGGTCCTTCCGAAGGCACGTGTGGATGAGCCGGGCGAGGTCCGCGGGCACGCCCGGAAGGTTCCGCTCGAGGGGCACCGGCTCCTCCTGCGCCATGGCCGACAGCAGTTCCTCGATGCCGGTGGCGCGGAAGGGGGAGTGCCCGCTCAGAAGAATGTAGGCCATCACGCCCAGGGCGTAGACGTCCGTGGCCGGGCCGATCCGGGAGAAGTCGCCGGCCAGCTGCTCGGGGCTCGAATAGGGAGGCGTGCCCATGGGGCAGTTGTCCGAGCGCTCTTCCGTGCTGTTGACGACCATGCCGAAGTCGGTGAGCAGGGGCGTGAAGGTGCCGTCCCCATTGGCTTGCATGAGGATGTTGTTCAGCTTGAGGTCCAGGTGGAGCAGGCCCCGCTGGTGCGCGGCATGGACGCCCAGGGCGATGTCCCTCAGGTACGAGACCTTCGTGCGGAGATCGGGAACGGGCGAAAGCTTGGCCAGGGTCGGCCCCTCCACGAGCTGCATGATGATGAAACCGTGGCCCACCTCATAGACCCGGCAGACGTTGGGGTGTTCCACCTGGGCCTGGGCGCGGGCTTCGGGAAGGGCGCTGGACCCTTCCGCCTTGAGGACCTTCAGGGCGACCCACCGCTGAAGCAGGGTGTCGAAGGCCTTGAACACCGTTCCGGCGGCGCCTTCGCCGAGCATCTGGAGCTGGACGTAGCGGTCTCCGAGACCCTGCACTTCGGCGATGGGGGCAGGCCCCTGGAAGAGGGGATCCAGCCAGGAGCCGGCCTGGTCGCGGCCCCGGTTCCACGGGATCTGGGCGAGCACCCGTTCGGAGATCTGGCCTGTGCGGGTCAGGGAGGCCAGATCGGGAATCCAGGGGCTGCCGTCCGCAGGCCTGCGGCCGGCTCCGTCCGTGCTGGCGGAGTCCTCTGGCGGGAAACTGGAATCGTCCTGGACCATGACGTCGGGACCGCACCCTGACGGAAGTACCGTGATGGACAGAGTATATACAGATTCGTCCAGGCCGCCGGCGCGCGCAGGGCGCGCCGTTCCGATGCGGGGCCATCCTGGGCTGGTGGAGCAATCCCGAGCTTCAAAACTGGTGCAGTCGGCATGTTCCAGGCTCCCTATCCTGGGAAGGTCATCCCTTCGTGAGGCCGCAGGAGCCCTGAATGCAAGCGAAGACCGCCCGGTCCGGCAGGATCCGGATGCGCTTGCAGGCCGATCCGGACCTCCCGAGGACAGCCTCACGGCCGAAGCCCTGTCNNACCGTTCTGCGAACCCAAGCCATCCGCTTTCCCATCTGGAGACATTGCATGAATTTCAATCGCAGCCTAACCGCCCTGGCTCTACTGGTCGCTTTGGGGTCGGGCCATGCCCTTCCGGCGGCCGGGCTGCCCTCGGGAACCCCCGAGCCTCCGGCGTCCGCCGCGCCGGCGCCGATGAAGGTGGGGGACCCCGCGCCCCCCCTCAGTCTTTCTGTATTCCTGAAGGGCGAGCCCATCCACCATTTCGAAAAGGGGCAGCTGTACCTTGTGGAGTTCTGGGCGACCTGGTGCACGGCCTGCAAGATGATGGTTCCCCATCTGTCCCAGGTGGCCAGGGACTTCCGGGGGAAGGTCACGGTCCTCAGCGTGAACGTTTCGGAGCAGGGGCACGAAGGGGAGCCCTATTCCAGCCATCTCCCCAAGGTGCGGCGCTTCATGGATTCGCCGGGAGGCGAGGAGATGGATTTCACCGTGGCCATGGACGATGACGCGTGCACGATGCTGAGGACGTGGCTGGAGCCGTCCGGGGGCGGGTTCCCGTCCGCGGTCCTCGTGGACCGGGAGGGAAGGGTGGCCTGGACCGGGTTCCCGGGCGAATCCCTGGGGGAGGTCCTGGAACTGGCCGTCGAGAACAAGCTCACCGAGGCGGCCCTCGGACAGATCACGGCGCGGGAGGAAGCGCGGCGGAAGGACACCCAGGACTTCCAGAAGCGCGTCGGTGCCCTGGCCAGTGCCAGGAAGTATGCCGAGGCCCTGAGCCTGATCGAGGACCGGATCGCCCGGACGCGCAAACCGGGCCTGCCCACCGATTCCAACCTGCTTTCCGCCAAGTACCACGTACTCACCTACCTGAACCCCGCCGAGGCCCGGAAGGCCGGCGAGGATTACCTGAACCAGTACGCGAAGTATCCGGTCTACCTGTCCTTCTTCGCCATGGGCCTCCTTTCGGGCGAATCCATGAGCGGAGGCAAATTCGGCTGCCAGGATCGCGAACTTACCCTCCGCGCCGCCCGGGCCGCCCTCGAGCAGGGGGATCGTCACAATCCGCTGGCACTGCAGGACCTGGCCAAGGCCTACGCCCTCCTGAAGGACTACCGGAACGCGGTGACGTACCAGCAGCTCGCGCTGGATGTGCTCGACGACTACGGGCGCGGCCCTCAGCGGAAGGTGTTCGAGCGGCCCCTCAAGGCATTCAAGGCGGCCCTGAAACCGGCCGCGAACCGCTAGCCCTGGAACCCGAGAATCTTCCCAGCCTGAACTCAAATCCGAAATACCCGGCTTACCCCGGAAATCCCATGGAGGAACCTTTGACCTCTTTCGTCCAAAGCAGCCGTCCCGCCCTCTTGACCCTGGCCGCGTTCATGGCCTGTGCCGGCCCGGTCCCCCTCAAGGCCGCGGATGCCCGGAAGGCCCCCGCGGTCACCCTGAAGGTGGGCGACCCCGCTCCCCCCTTCGTGCATGGCGCCTGGCTGAAGGGCGCGCCCCTCACCTCCTTCGCCAAGGGACAGATCTACGTGCTTGAGTTCTGGGGAACCCATTGCGGTGCCTGTGTGGCGGCGATGCCGCACGTGACGGAGCTGGCCAAGACCTACGCCGGCAAGGTCACCTTCATCGGCGTCAACGTCCTGGAAAGCGCCAAGAACCCCGCGCTCACCGATCGCAGGGTGGCCGCCTTCGTCAAGGCCAAGGGCGGCACCATGGACTACCTGGTCTGCCGCGACACGGCCGGTGGAGCCATGTGGAAGACCTGGATGCAGGCATCGGGCATGCCCGCCATTCCGGCTACCTTCGTCGTGGATGGAAACGGCCGCCTGGTCTGGAAGGGCCATCCCACTGCCCTGGATCCGGTGCTGGAACAGCTTGTGGCAGGCCAATTCGACGCCGCCGCGACCGAAACGGCCGCCAGGACGAACGAGGAAATCCAGCGGGCCATAACGGGGGCCCTGAAGGCCAAGGAATGGCAGAAGGCACTGGACCTCGTTGCCACGTACCATCCCGCCGAGAAGGACGAACAGACCTTCGCCAACAGCTACAGGTTCCAGGCGCTGTTGCACCTGGACCCCAAGGCCGCCGAGGAGATGTTCGATCGCGCCGCCGCCATCGAGGATTCCGAGGATGCCGGCTGCTTTGCCAACGCCATCGCCTACGAGGACGGCCTCCCCGTGAAATGGTATGTCAGGGCGGTCCCCGTGCTCGAAAAGGCCGCCAGGGAAGAAAAGGGCCTTCTGGGGGTTCTGTCCCAGGCCCAGCTCAAGGCCGGAGACCCCGGTTCCGCAGCGAAGTCCAAGGCGCTGGAGATCGAGGATTTCAAGGGGAAGATGAACTTTATTCTCGAGAACCATCCCGAGCAGGGCGCCGTGCTCAAGCAGCACCTGCAAAAGCTTGAGGAGGAACGCAAGGCCTACCTGGCTGCCGCCAGCCATTGATCCCGGATTTCCGCGCGAATCCAGGAGCGGAGAGCGCAGCCCCCGGGGCGGATGCACCCCAAGTGGTACTCCCACCGATTCGCAAAGTGGTGCACATCCCGGAAGCCGGCGCTTGTCACCATCGTCCAAGCCAATCAGATCTCATTCAATCCCGCATCCTCCATCCGACCCCACCCACGGGGCGGCTCACATTTTGGTGCCCAGATGTACCCTTTCTAAGGAGTGAGGCATGACAATTCGTTCGACAACGCTTGCCACGATCGGCTTCCTCATCGTCGCGGCCGCTCCCGCCGGTGCCCAGTCCCTGCAGACGGGCGAAATCAAGGGCGTGGTCCGGAGCAGTGACAAGAACCCACTGGCCGGGGCGAAGGTCCGGGCCAAGTCCGGCCAGATTGAACGGACCGTCGTCACGGGCCCGGATGGCGCCTACCGGCTGCCCCTGCTGAACGTGGGCGCATGGACCCTGTCCATCTTCAAGGAAGGGTTCCGGGACTCATCCGTCAGTGTCCATGTTTCCATCAACGAGACCAAGGTGGCCAACTTCTCCCTGGTGGGCGAGGCCCATGCGACCGTGGTGGTGGTGGATGCCCTCGGCCAGCTGGACACCAGCACCGCCCAGGTGGCCACGAACCTGTCCGCAAAGCAACTCGAAGTCATCCCCGTGAACATGACCAGCATGAACGCCCTGGACGGCCTCATGGCCGTCGTGCCCGGCGTCATGGTTTCCAGTTCAGGGACGTACCAGATCCGGGGAGGGGCCTCCAACGAGAACGTGTTCGTGGTGGATGGCAACATCACCAATCCGACCTTCACGAATCAGGCCACCACTACCGTCAAGGAACCCTCGGTCCAGCCCGCCCGGGAATTCCTTGAATCCGTGGAGGTGGTCACCAATTCCTTCGGTGCCGAGTACGGGGTGTTCGGCGGTGCGATCAACGCCCTGACCAAGAGCGGCACCAATAACCAGGAAGGCAGCATCTTCTACCGCACGAATTTCCCCAATTCCTCGGCGATGCCGTTCTACCAGGCCGACTGGGTGCCCACGAACCCGAGAACGCCGCAGGAGGACAAGTACCACCGCTACGGCTTCACCGTCAGCGGCCCGATCGTCAAGGACAAGCTCTTCTACTTCGTGGGCTTCCAGGGATTCCGCGACGTCGTCCCCGCCGCCGTCTTCGAGACTGGGGGGTCGAACTGGGACGGACTCCAGTCCGACAAGCAGCGTGTCACGGGGCCCAATCAGTGGACCGCCAAGGTCAACTGGTACCTTTCCACGGACCAGCAGCTCATCCTGAGTGCCACCCGGAGCCATTTCCGCTCCTACAGCGGGCACCAGTGGGCCACCTACGGCACCCTGGACATGGGCTCGGTCACGGATGCGACCACCCAGAACGTCAACCTCACCTGGAACTGGACGCCGGCTTCGAATCTCTTCGTGGTCGCCAGCGTGGGGAACTTCAAGTCACCCCGGAGGGACATGCCGACCACGGGGGTCGCCAACCCCGTGATCTACTCCGATGCCCGGTACTTCGTGGATGGCCCCGGGAGCCACGGCACCCTCCCCGAGAATCCGACCCTGATCGGCTACGTGACAGGGTCCGGGAGAATGGGCGGCGAATTTTCCGACAATCCCAACACGCAATACAAGATCGATGTTTCGTGGCTCCTTGGGGCCAACCAGATCCGGGCGGGCTACCTACGGCAGGATACCCAGTACCTGAATACGATCGGCGGGACGACCCGGTGGTTCGTCAAGAACGCCGTGGAATCCGGCTCGGACGCCGATACGTTGACGGCGATCCGCTCGGATCCATCCGACACCAAGTACAGCGGCATCATCCAGGGGTTCTACCTCAAGGACGTCCTCGAGATCAGGCCGGGCCTGCTTCTGGATATGGGCATCCGGACGGATTCTTACGTCTACAAGGGGGAAATGGCTCCCTTCGCCGGCATGCACCTGGCGGAATACGACCACCTGAGCAAGCAGCTCCAGCCCCGGGTGGGCATCGTCTGGGACATCGACCAGGATGGCAGGAAGAAGGTCTACGCCCACTACGGGCGCTCCTTCGTGATCATGCCCATGAGCATCGTTTCCTGGGCGACCACGAGCGGCCTCTATCTGGATTTCTACAATGCGGGGACTTGGGCCTACAACCCCACGTACGCCAACGGGACGCCCATCACCCTGCTCAGCGGCACCCCGTCCTCCTCCATCGCTGTCGGGGGCGACGGTATGCCCCTTCCGCATGCCACGGACCTCCGTCTGCCCCGGAAGAACACCTTAACCCTGGGTGCGGACTGGACGCTCCCCAAGGGCTGGCTGGTGGGCGGATCCTGGACCTACTGGGAGCTGAAGGACGTCCTGGAGGACAGCTACTTCCTCAACAGCGACAGCACCAGCCCGTTCTTGGAAACCAGCAATACCAAGGTCACATGGAACCCCGGTCCCGGATCCGTCACGTTCCTGGATTCCTACGGAACGCAGCACACCTGGGCGAGCAATTTCCCCACCCCGAAGGACCGCTACATCGACGCGACCTTCTACGCCACCAACCGGGGCGAACGCTACGATATCGGCCTGAGCTACACCTGGACGCACCATTACGGGAACTACGCGGGCGAGAACACGGCGACCGGGTATTCCACGACCGGCAATACCTCGGAATTCGATTACGCCCAGGCCATCGCCAACGGCACCATCGAATCCGATCCGGTCCATATGCTCAAGTTCAATGGGTCCTATCGTTTCACGATCCGTTCACAGGATCTCTTCGTCGGCATGACGGGCGTCTGGCGCACCGGCACGGGCCTCACCTCGACCATCAACGCGGGCGGCAAGTGGATGGCCACCGCCGACGACTATTCCTTCGGCGGGTTGTATTACGATACGATCCCCT
Organism: Holophagaceae bacterium UBA706; assembly: GCA_002298155.1. Lineage (GTDB taxonomy): Bacteria > Acidobacteriota > Holophagae > Holophagales > Holophagaceae > Mesoterricola. Next base: position 25,601 of record DBME01000013.1, read on the forward strand.
ACACGAACCGGCGAGGCGACCTGGGGCGTACGCCCAACGTATTCAACATGGACCTCAACCTGGGCATTCCCATCAAGATCCGGAACAGGACCCTCCGCATCGAAGCGTCCGTCGCCAACGTCTTCAACAGCAGGACCCGGACCGCCTACGGGACGGGCCCCTTCGTGGGGAGCAGCCGGGAGGAACTCCGGGCCAACCCGAACTTCCTCCTGGCCAGCGAGGCCCTTTCCGGCCGCACCGTGACCGCGGGATGTTCCCTGGTTTTCTGAACGGAGGTCGTGGAAAAGAGAAGCGCCCCGGGGAATCCGGGGCGCTTTCTTTTACCTGCGTGCCAGCAACAAGGACCTACAGCGAATGGCCGGTTGAAGCCTGGACCCGGGCGGTGTACTCCGCGAGTTTGGCTTCGTACTCCTTGACGGTTTCCGCCGTGACGATCCCCTTCTGCTCCCCGATGGCGATGGCGGCCTTGGCAGCCTTGACGGCTTCCCTCTCCGTATCCGCGGCCCCGGCGAAATCCGACAGGTTCGCCTTGCACTGGGCCGCCAGGTGGAGGGTGATGGTGATCGGGTGGCCGGGCTGCTTGTTGAAGATTTCGAGCTGTTCCAGGCAGAAGGGATAAGCTTCTGCGGGCAAGGGTTTGTCATCCATGAGGATCAGGGACGCGAGCTGGGGGCCACTGCCCGGGAACTTCACGGCCTCCTCCCGGGCGTAGGCCAGGGCCTTGGGCACGTCGAATTTCAGGAGGGTCGTGAACTTCGTGAGCCGGAACAGGAACCGGTAATCGGGGCTGATGCGGGCGTCGTCACCCTTCAGCAGGGCGAGGGCCTTCGGGTAGTCCTTGGCCGCGATGGCCGCGTCCAGGTTCTTGTCCAGCTCGTCGAGGTACGTGAAGGTGATCTCCATGCCCGCCGATTCGTTCTTCCGCGTCTGGGCGGCCGCGGCCATGTCATAGGTCCCCTTGAGGACATCCTCGAGGACCTTGCCCAGGGCATTGGGGTGGCCGATCCAGAGGACCCGCCCGTCCTTGACGAGGAAGGAGGCCGGAATGCCGCCCTGGCCCGCGGCGCTCATCCATTCCTTCGCCATGGGCGTGCCGTTGGTGTCCATGGCGACCCGGTAATCCATCTCCTTGCCCAGCCGGTCGACGAATTTCTTGACGGAGGGGTAGTTCGATTCGTAGGCCTCGTCCTTGGCCCCCTTCTCGAAAACGTTCACCCCGATGAAGACCACCTTCCCGGCGTAGGTGCGGGACATCTCCGAAAGGTGGGGCATGGCGGCGCGGCAGGGACTGCACCAGGTCGCCCAGAACTCGATGACGTAGACCATGTCCTTGTCGAAGGCCGCGACCGGCTCGCCCTTCACCCACTTCACGTGGAGGGCGGGCGCCGGGGAGCCGAATTGCAGGGTGGGGCTTTGGCCGAAGGCTGGGGAAGGAAGCGCGAGGACACAGGCTGCGACCACCTTGAAGACGTTGGGGGTGAATAGGTTCATGGGCTCTCCTCGAATGTCCCATTCTTGGGTCTCCGCGAGGGCCCCGATGGGTCCAGTTTGGAGGACCTGGGCTGCACCACTTGCCTGATGCGGCTGCTCCGCAGGGCTGCCGGCAGGGCGGAAGGAGGGCCGTCCTTCCGTGGAGGTGCTGGATGCTTAATCTGGGGGTTCAGGGTGCGAGTCCCTGGGGAACCATCAGGGCGAAAGCCCCGGAAACCGAAATGTTCCCGGGGAATTCGCATGTGTTTTTAAGAGAGGACTTCCGAGAGCGATTCCGGGGTGGCGTCGAATCCGGCAGGGGTAAATGGGGATTGGGGGTCACACGTCCGCGTGCTACCTGTTCGCACTTTCGTCCAGAGCGGCCATCTCCTCGATGGACAGCACATGGGCGACATCAAGCAGGATGACGAACCTCTCCCCGACTTTCCCGACCCCCGCGATGAACTCGCTTCTCAGGGTGGTGCCGAAGGATGGGGCCGGCTCGATCTCAGAAGGGCCGATTTCCAGGACTTCGCTCACATTGTCAACGATCACGCCCAATTCGATCTCATGGCCGGCCTCGCCGACCTCCAGGATCACGACGCAGGTGCGCCGCGCAATATCTGTGAGCGGACGTCCGAAACGGACGGAAAGATCGATCACGGGAACCACGGCCCCCCGGAGGTTGATCACTCCCCTCAGGAAGTCCGGCATCAGGGGAACCTCGGTGAGGCTTCCGTACTGGATGACTTCCTTGACTGCTCGGATATCCATGGCGAAGTGCTCTCCACCAAGGACGAAAGCCAGGTACTGGCTCTTGTTTTCCGCCTGTGCAAGCTCCACGGCGGCGCGTGTGCGTCGATTCAATTGGGTCGATTTGGCCATGACATTCTCCTGATGAGGCGCATTCAATGACTAGGAAAGGATGGGCGTTCGGGTTCGGGTGCGTTGGCTGGCCAAATTGACGAGTTGGGGTACGTCGAGGATCAGCGCCACTTCACCGGTGCCCAGGATGGTGGATCCCCCCAGCCCCTTCAGGTTTCGGAACAGCTCGCCGAGGGGTTTGATGACCGTCTGGAACTCGCCCAGGAGCTTGTCCACCACGATGCCTGCGCGAACCTCGCCGTACTGGATCACCACGACACGCTCCTTGGATGGCTTGGTGCCCGATAGGGCGAAGATTTCCCTCAGCCGGAGGAAGGGCAGAACCTCGCCTCGCAGATTGATCAGGTGGTTTTCCTCGGACTCCAGGAATGGCCCTAGATCCAGACACTCGATGACCGTATCAAGCGGTATGACATAACAGGTTCCCTCGACTTCGACGCGGAACCCGTCGATGATCGCCAGCGTAAGGGGAAGGCGGATGCGGATGGTGGTGCCGGAGCCCTCGTAGCTTTCAATTTCCACGGTTCCACGAAGCGCATCGATATTCCGGCGCACGACATCCATGCCCACGCCCCGGCCGGAGAGGTTGCTGACGCTCTCGGCGGTGGAGAAACCAGGCTCGAAAATCATGGCATGGACCTCAGCATCGGAGAGGTCCGCACCAGCGGCAACCAGGCCTTTTTCCATGGCCTTGGCCAGTATCCGGCTCCGGTCCAGGCCCCCACCGTCGTCAGCGACTTCGATGACGATGCTGCCCGACTCGTGATAGGCGTTGAGGGAAAGGGACCCTGTGACAGGCTTGCCCCGGGCCAAGCGGACCTCCGTCGGCTCGATGCCATGGTCCATGGAGTTGCGGACGATGTGCATGAGGGGGTCGGCGATCTTCTCGACAATGGTCTTGTCCAGCTCGGTTTCCGCGCCTTGGATCTCCAGTTCGATCTCCTTGCCCAGGTCGCGGCTCACGTCGCGAACGATCCGGCGGAACCGGCTGAAGGTTTCCCCGATCTGCACCATGCGTAGACTCAGGGCGTTGTCCCGAATCTCCTCCACCAGTTTGTTGAAGGTGGCGGTGGCCTCCACCAGCCGGGGCTCTTTGGCCTGGTTGGCCAGGGCCTGGGCGCTGGCTCCCGCGATGACCAGTTCCCCTACCAGGTTCACCAGGTTGTCCAGCTTCTCCGCTGCGACCTTGACCACCCTCATCTCATTGACAGCCTTGTCCTGGAAGCGTTTCTGCTTCTCCAGGGCCGCGACCACCACCGGCGAAGGCACGGACTGGTCCTCCACGAAGATGGTCCCGATCATGCGCTGGGAATCCTCGGTCCTCTGGGTCTGAAGGGCCATCTCAAGGTCATGGGGCGTGATGCACCCCCCGGCCACCAGGATCTCGCCGAGATGGTGTTCCTCCTCCGGCAGGGCCTGGATGAGCGATAAATACTCTTCCACCTTGGAATGGGGAGGAATGATTCGGATCCGGCTGTCGTCCTGGATGAACTCGAAGACTCCCTCCAAGGTCTTGCGGTCGACGTCCGTCTCCAGGTCCATCTCCAAGCCCAGGTAACAGAGCTCGGGATCGAAGGCGTCTCCCGTGGGAACCCTTTCCAGCAGAGAGTGCAGGCTGACCATTTGTCCCAGGGTCCGAAGGTAACGGACGAAGGAAAGGGGGTCCATTCCGTTCTGGAACATCGACGGAGGGAAGCGAACGGAAATATGCCAGTAATCCTTTCCACCTTCCCGGCGTGGCGAGACCTCGGGATGCACGCTCGGGATGGTGGCGATGGAAGCACCAAGCCAGGGGATGAGGGACGTCATCAGCCGCTCACCCTCCTTCTGGCAATCGGGGTGCTCGGGCGCGTTCTCCAACACCGTGGCCAATTTGGCCACCAGGTGGTCATGGCACTCCAGGAAAAGCCCGATGAGTTCAGGACCCAAGGGCAGGCGGCCACTCCTCACCCTGTCCATGACGCTTTCGACCGAATGGGCGAAACGCACGATGGGGTCAAGCCCGAACAGGCCTGCAGACCCCTTGATGGTATGCACGGCACGGAAGATCGCATTGATGGATTCGGATGGGTCGGTCTGGTCCTCCAGGGTCAGGAGCGCCTCCTCCATGGAGGCCAACAGCTCCCGGGCTTCGATGATGAAGGTCTGCTTGACTTGGTCCATGTCCATGGTTGCCTCAGGCGTTGGGAGCGATGAGCAGGGTGTCCCCGAAAGCGGCGGCCAGGTTGAGCTGGTCGAACACCTCCAGGACCGCGGGGCTGTGGCTGGTGAAGGGAAGCGACTGGCCCTGGGCCCGGGCCTCAGCCTTGAGCCAGAGCAGGACCTGGACGCCCGAGGTATCCAGTTCCTCGATACCGGAGAGGTCGACCTCCAATTCGGGATCCCTGGCCAGTTCCTCTCCAAGCCGTGAACGGGCCTCCGCGGCGTGGTAGATGGTGAGGTCGCCCCAAAGGCGAAGGGTATGCTGGTTGTGTTCGAACGTGATCATGGCCTGCCTCATGGAAGGATCAGTTTGGAAACGGCTACGAGGAGCTGCTCTGGCTTGAACGGCTTGACCACCCAGGCTTTCGCGCCTGCTGCCTGGCCCTCCTTCTTCTTGTCCTCCCCGGCCTCCGTGGTCAGCATGATCACGGGGGTGAACTTGTAGGCCGGATGGGCCCGGATGGCCTTGAGAAAGGCGATGCCATCCATATGGGGCATGTTCACATCGCAGATCATCAGATGGACTTTCTGGCCGTTGAGCTTGGCCAGCGCATCCTGTCCGTCGCAGGCCTCGGCGACGTCATAGCCGGCGCTGGCCAGGGTGATGCCCACAACCTGCCGGAGGCTCACGGAATCGTCGATGATCAGGATGGTCTTTGCCATGGATGCACTCAGAAGAAGGTGATGTCGGAATCCGTCCCGTGGGGGCTCTGCTCACCGCGGTGGATGGCCGCTTGTTCCGCGGTGGTGTACGTTTTCGCGAATTCGGCAAGCCAGAGATCCACCTTGAGGCCGGAGGACGGCTGTTCAAGGTGGTGATTGAACTTTTCCATGTCCGCCACGACGCTATGAAGGATCTGGCCGACGCGGTCCTGGAACTGCAGGTGGACCAGGGTGTCCGAGATCTCCTGACCCAGGTGGGCGCCCACATCTTCGAAGCGCTTTGCGGAATTGGACAGAAGCCCCACCCCTTCCTGGATATCCCCTACCACCTTCCTGATGGTCACGTCGGCCTTTCTGACAATTTCGGAGTCGTTTGCCGCGAATGCCTGGGTGGCCGTCAAGGTGTCCATCAGAGCCTTGTTCACCCATGCGACCTTTTCGGTGATGGCATTGCCCGTCGTTCCCGAGCGCATGCTCAGCTTGCGCACCTCATCGGCGACGACCGCGAAGCCTCGCCCCAGCTCCCGTGCGTGGGCCGCTTCGATGGCGGCATTCAGCGCAAGGAGGTTGGTCTGATTGGCGATGGCTGCCACTTCCTCGGACATTGCCCGCAACTCGTTCGTGATGGCCGCCAAATCCTGGATTTTCGTCAGGACCTCGTTCCGTGCCCGGGCACCAGCCTCAAGGTCCCCGACCACCCCATGCAAGGCCGTGGCACCTCCCTCGATGGTGGCCTGGAGGCTCCGGTTGGAATCAAGTCCAGCGGAATGAACGGCTGCCTTCAAGTCGCGCTGCATGGCCGAAAACCGCCCCGTCAGCGCCGTGATCGCCGTCTCCATCTCGGACCTGGCCTGGGTGGTTTGGCCAGCCCAGAGGGGGACCACCGCACCGGCGACCTGCTCGATGTCGGGACGGATCTTTTCGGGGGGGTGATCCCTCACCATGGATGGGGCCGGCACAGGTGAGCCATCCCGGCGTTGCCCGGCCAGGACACACATCAAGGCCAGCATTCCCCAGGCCGCCCCCTTCCAGGCGAAGCTGGAACTCACCCAGGGTGCCAAGAATACGGCAATTGGGACGGCCAGGGTCTTTAGAAGGGGGACGGCTGCAAATGGAAGGCCAGGCTTGGTCAAGTCCAAGGGGGTATCTCTCTGTAGGTGGGCCGAGACTGATCAGGCGCGTAGTATCAGGACGGAACGGTTGATGATTTCCGGCCGGAGCGGATCCTGGGCTGGCTTCTCCCCAGGGGTCAAAAGCGGGTGAACTCACCTTCATCCACGTTCGGAATGGCTCCACTCCGGTTGGTGATCCTCGGGTTCCGGCCCACCGTCCTTTTCCGCTCTGGGCTATGCGAGGTCGCGAGCTTGAAGAAGGACATCGCCTCCTGGAGCTCAAGCGCCTGAGCGCTCACTTCTTCGGAGGTCGAAGCCAATTCCTCGGACGCCGCGGCATTCTGGGCTACGGCCTGGCTGATCTGACCGATGGCGGAGTTGATCTGGCTCACGCCGGAGTTCTGCTCTGCCGAGGCGGCCGCGATTTCCATCACCAGGTCGGAAGTCTTCTGGATGGAAGGAACGATGGTCTCCAGGAGCTTCCCTGCGCGCTCCGCCAGGTCCACGCTCCCCGAGGCCAGCTTGCTGATTTCCTCCGCGGCCACCTGGCTGCGTTCCGCCAGTTTCCGAACCTCGGCCGCCACGACCGCGAAGCCCTTGCCATGCTCCCCGGCCCGACCTGCCTCGATCGCCGCGTTTAGGGCCAGGAGGTTGGTCTGGTAGGCGATATCGTCGATGATGGAGATCTTGTTGGCAATCTGCTTCATGGCGCCAACGGTTTCGGTGACGGCCTGGCCGCCCTCCACGGTTTCCTTGGAGGTCCGCGTGGCGATGTCGCCGGTGACCTTGGCATTTTCGTTGTTCTGGGCGATGGAAGCGCTCATCTCCTCCACGCTGGCGCTGGTCTCCTCCACGCTCGCGGCCTGTTCACTGGCGCCCTGGCTAAGGGTCTGGGCGGTGGCGCTCAGCTGTTCCGAAGCCCCGACCAGGGAACCGGAAGCGAGCTGGACCTGGCCCACGATGGCCGAGAGTTTTTCGACCATGTTCTTGACGGTGGCAAGGACACTGGTGGTGTCTCCGGGGGTGAGGGCGATCTCCACCAGGAGGTCACCTTCCGAGACACGCTGGGCGATGTTCTTGGCGGTGGAGAGCTCCCCGCCCACTTCACGCTTGATGTAGCGGGAGAACAGCAAGCCGATGATCGCTCCAAGGGCCAGGCCGAACAGGGAAATGGCGATCATGATCTTCTCGGCCCGTTCCCCCAGAAGGCGGTTGGAATCGGCGGTCTGCTTGGCCATTGCGACCTTGTCGTTCTGAATCTTGTCAATTGAGTCCTGCTCCTTCTGGGCGGCTGCCCTCCCCTCGCCTTGGAGAAGGTTCAGTGCTTCCGCGTCCTTGTTTGCTTTGGAGAGCGCGAGCACACGATCAATGATGCTTCCGTATTCCTCCCGTTCACTCTGGAGTTTCTTGAATTCGGACCGGACACTGTCCAGCACGATCGTCTGCTCGAATAGTTCGAGGTTCGTTGAGATCTCCTGCCGGTATTTCGAGATCCGCTCGATTGCCTTCGCCTTCTCCTGTGGGTCCTTGGCGTTGCATACGTCCCGGAGGTTTACCCGCACCCGTTGGAATGCTGTGGAAACGTTGCTCAATTGGGTCAGGGGAACGGTGACGTTCGTGTAGATCCGGTTGCTCGCGGCGTTGATATCCGCCACTTGCATGTATCCGATGGTACCCGTCACGGCGATGAGGCTGGCCACGACCAGGAAGCCCAGGATCAGCTGGGTAGCGAGGCGGAGGGACTTGAACCAGTGCATGGTGGCTCCTTTAGGGGGCGTTGAACGAACCTGCGGATTGAGGCCGGGAAACTCCGGGCCAGGGGCAAGGGGCATCACTTCATTGCGCGGGGATTGCGCCATCGATGTTGTGAGACGGGGGAATCCATGTCGTCAGGTCGAGAGCGAATCTGCAGTCTTCTCCTGTTCGGTGGTCCTGAAGCCACCCAACCAGGAATCCCAACAGGGGGTTTGACCATCAGGCCTTACCTCCCAGGAATTGGGCCAATCGGAAGTCCTCTCTCTGGATATGGTCCACCAGCCAGTTCTCGATGAAGGTCATCACCGGCAGGGTGATGAGCGTTTTCCCTTCATTGAACTGATCAGACAAAGCCTGGGCCTTTCCCGCAAAATCCGCATGAATCTCCCTGTGCTCCTTCGCTCCGGGATACCCGGACCGTGCCATCAGGTCTTCCTCCATGCGGAAGTGGGTCTTGGTGTAGTCCGTGAGGAAGGTCAACGTCCTGCCGACCTCGTCCTTGCCCTTGCCCTGTTTCATGGCAAGGTGGAGATTGTTGAATGCCTGGATGAGGGCCTTGTGTTGTTCGTCGATCTGGGGGTGGCGCGTTTCCAGACGCACGTCCCAGGTAATCATCGCCATGGGCTGCTCCTATGCGAGGGGACCCGTGGGGTCCAATGTGTGAGGTCCAGGCACCCGGAGATGGGGCCTTGAATGGAATGCAGGAATAGGCAGAGGTTCACCTGCCGCCCACTGGTGCAGAGTGTGCTCATCATGGCTCGCCCCATGTGGGGGGAAGGGAGGGCTGAGTGTGGATCGGGGTGCCGGGTTTCGAGAGGATCGAGAGTTTGGATTCAAGGTCCCGGATGGTGAACGGTTTCTCCAGTGGCAATACGGATGGGAAATCATCAAGGAGCGCCGCGATGCCGGAGTCCAGGAATCCGCTCACGACGATGACGTTCTGGTCAGGGCGGAGTGTCAGGATGCGTGGGAGGGCCTGGGCGCCGTTGAGGACCGGCATGTTCATGTCCAGGATGATCACGTCGAAGGTATTCCCCCGTTCGAGTGAATCGAGGGCTTCCAGGCCATTGCCGGCGATCTCGACCTGATGGCCTAGGACATTCAGGAGCTCCGAGGTCGTGACCTGGACGAGGGGGTCGTCCTCCACCAGGAGGATCCGGAATGCGCGCCCCATCTGGAAGGGAAGGGGCACAGGTTCATGACGGACCTCGCCCCGCACCTTGCGGGATTCCGGGAACCGGAGGGTGGCGCTTGTGCCTGCCCCTGGCTTGCTGGTCATCACGAACTCGCCATCGTGGGCCTGCATGGTGCTGGAGACGATCGCCAAGCCAAGCCCGGTGCCTTTTCCAGGACCTTTGGTCGTAAAGAATGGATCCTGTGCGCGGGAGAGGACCTCGGGCGTCATACCATCCCCCGTATCTTTCACCTCAAGCTCGATGGCCCCTCCTGGCCCGGACCCCGTTCGGATGAGGAGCGTCCCTCCACCCGGCATGGCATCCACCGCATTGACGCAGAGGTTCATCAGGGCGTGCGCGATGGCTACCTCATCTGCCCGGATGGTCCCAAGGTCAGGATCAAGATCCATCTGGAGCGTGATCCGCTTGAGGGTCGTGTAGCTGAGCAATTGGCTGATATCCCTGGCCACGGCGTTGAGGTCAAGGTCCGAAACCTCTGCTTGTTTCCTGCGCGCGAAGAAAAGGATGCCGCGCACCACTTCCCGGCCCCGGTTGCTGGCTTTGATGATGGTGTCCATGGCTTTCGCCAGGGTGGATCCCGGACCGGCGGATTCGGCCTGGATGGAGGCCAGGGCCAAGATCGCGGCCAGCACGTTGTTCATGTCATGGGCGATTCCTCCGGCGAGGATCCCTATACTTTCAAGCTGCTGAACATGCTGAAGATGCCCCTCGAGTTCGCGGCGTTCCTGTTCGGCGGTCACGCGCTGGGTGATGTCCTGGATGACACCGACCATCCTGAGGGCTGAACCGGACTTGCCGGGGACCATTTCACCTCGTCCATGCAGCCAGCGGATTTCCTTGTCGCCGTACCGGACGATGGGATACTCCCGGTCGAAGGGGGACCCTTCCCGAACGACAGCTTCCAGGTACGCCTTCATCCCTTCCCGGTAGCCCGGCTCTATGAGGTCCAGCCAGGATTCCATCGTGCGTGGATGATCCGGCGGGATTCCGAAGAGCCGGTCGAGGAACGGGCTAGACACCCAGCGGTTCCCCAGGATGTCGAAGCTGTAGGTTCCGACCATGCCCACCTCCTGGGCCTGGGTCAGGAATTTCTCGTTTTCGCGAAGAGCCGCCTCTGCCCGTTTGCGCACCTCGTCCTTTTCGAACTGATGGAGGGCGAAGGCCACGTCCCGGGCGGCCTCGTCAAGCAGGTGGACCTCCTCCTTGCCAAAGAAACCGGCCTCTCCCGCGAAGACGACAAGCCCACCGTAGAAGTCGTTCCCAAGCTTGATGGGGATCCCTGCAGCCGATGCGATCCCGTTGCAGGTGGCCGCGTCAAGCCACGAGACCGGGTTGTCCGGGCCATCCAGGCGATTCAGGATGATGGCGTCCCCCGCCGCCAAGGCGCGCCTTTCCTGGGCCATTTCCATCCGGGGCAGGCCTGACCTGATTAAAATATGGCTTTGCAGCGGGTCCGCGGCACTGGCGGCTTCCAAGCCAGTTCCCTCAAGACCGATCCAAGCCATGCGGAATTGCCCGGTTTCAACGAGGATCCTTGCGATCTGCCGGAAGAGATCCTCCGGGGTTCCGCAGCCCAGAATCGCCTGGTTGATTTGTGAAAGGGTGGCATAGAGGCGGTTCAGACGCAGCAGGTCGTTGGACTTCCGCCTCTGCTCCGTGATGTCACGGATGAAGGCGGCCACGTACGGCTGTTCACCAAGGGTCACGGGGCGGAGTCGGACTTCGACAGGAAAAGACTCTCCATCGCCTCGCCGATGGACGGTCTCGTAGAGCGTCGAATGCCCTTCCCGAACGCACCGGAAGACTTCCTCGAAGCCAGGGGTTTCTTCCACGGTGCGGAATGTCTTTATGGGTTTGCCCCGCATGGCCTCCACAGGGAGTCCATAGGTATCCAAGGCCCGGGCATTGGCGTCCAGGATGTCGCCTTCCGGGTTGAGGAGGAACAGGATGTCGCTCCCCAATCTCATGAGGAGGTCCAGGCGATCCTCCAGGACCTTGCGTTCCCGGCTCGCTTCGATCTGGACCCTCAAGCGGTGTTGTTCCCTGTCACGCAGCCACCCGCGGAATGCGAGAGCCGTTGCCACGGCGATTCCCAGGAGGAATAGGAAGTTGAGGATGGCATGCTTCCGGACGGGCCCAAGTATTTCAAACTGGTCAATCTGAACCAGGATTTCCCAGGAAGTTCCGGGGATCGGAGCCAGGGAGGCCAGGACCGGAAACGCATCCTTGTTCTGGAGCTCCAGGAACCCGTCGTACCTATCTGCGAGCAACCGGGAAGGGACCTGGGAGGGCTTTGCCCCGGGGCGCCCAGCCAGGATTTCCACGTGCGGGTCGTCCTGCCCGCTCTCTCCATGGACCGAGGGATATTCCTTCCGGTGCAGCAGGAAGGTCGCAGCACTCGACCCCTGGTTGGGCCAGAAATCCAGAAGGGGAATGATGACCTTTGCCGGATCCGTGCGAAGTTCCAGATAGCCCAAGGACTTACCGCTTCGTTTGGACCGGATCGGCACCCAATGCGCAAAATAGGTTTCGCCGCCTGCTTGGCGGAAGATCATGGGGCTCTGTGACGGATGCGCCGAGGGCTGTGGAACCGGGATGGGAGGATCTGCATCGGGAAGCGCATCCTCCGGAAGGGCCATGCGGACCTGGCCAGCCTTATCGTAAAGAACCAGAGCTGAATAGTTGGCACCCCCACGCAATGCCTGGAGCCAAATATGGAGTTCCTTGGCATGGGCAGGATTCACTCCCCCATCGAGGTAGCTCTCCAGGGGGCCCTGGACGAAATCGCTTTCGGCGGCGAGGTGCGCGTCCGCATCACGTTCCATGTACCAGCCGGCAAATTGGCGGACTTTCAACATCGTGATAGCCCGCAATTCGGATCGTTGGGATCGCCACGTCTCCTCGATGTCGGTGCGCAGGTGGATGGCTCCTCCCACTCCGGTGGTCACGATGAAGGCGAGGAAGAGGGAGAATGGAACCCATGCCAGCGCGGCCTTGCCGGATTTCGCGTCGGAATGCCGGAAGGCCGAAAGGGGCCAACCGGTGATGCCGGCGACCATTACGAGGGACGCCCCCGAGAGCAGGGCCGTGACGTTCTGAAGAACGGTGACAACGCTGAACGGGCTGGTGGCGAGAAAGGCCGGGACTCCGGCCACGAATTCCAGGAGAACGTAGGAACCAAGCACCATGGGCACCATGGCCAACGAAACGCCTAGGTTGATGCGACGCTTGCCTGGCGCTCCATCCAGGATGAGTGCGGCAGACGCCGCGGCCAGAACCCCGATCGTGGGTATCAGGGGGAAGATGCCGTTCGCGGTCCTTGGACCTGGCTGAACCTGCCATCCGGTGCCTGCAGCCATGGCGCCGAGGACCATGGCCAGAATGAGAAGGATACGGCCCGTCATCCTAGGGCGTCGACCTCGGGCCACAAAGACCAACGAGCCTCCGGCCAATACGAGCGCCTGCAAAGACGCGACGGACAGCGCCGCGATCCTGGATGCGCCGGCCAGGGAACATCCCGGGGTAGCGAATCCGATGCCGATGGATGCCAGTAACGAAAGGGTGCCCGTGGCCCAGAATTCCATCCGCCCCCTGGAACAGGGCGGGCCACTGGGGGTTGGCATGGATGGCAGGTGCATGATTTCAGCCAACAAAAAAAGGCGCAGCCACCGCTCGAAGCGATGATGCTGCGCCTTACGACTTGCAGGTTCCTGGCACCTGCCCGCCAAGGCGTTCCACTCGGAAAGCGGAACGAATTGTTTAGGCGATTCTAGTCATACGAATTTAGGGCGTCAACTCAAATGGAAAATATCTTTCATTCTTTGAGAAGTCTTTCCAATTGCAATCTTACGTTGGCAAGGCTCCTCGATTTAAAGGCATTCTTGGTCCTCTCCAGCACCTCTACGCATTCACCTATGACGTGGCGGCAATGGCTCATCCTGGGACAGTTTTCGATGGAGCAAGGCTGGTTCACGCTTTCAGGCACATGGATCAGGTCCAGGAGGGTCTCCATATCCAGGAGGGTGCCGGCAAGGTTGCCGACTGCCAGGCGGAGGAAATCCACCGCGGCTTTCTGGTTACCCTCCCGGGCTCCGGACGCAGCCTTGGCGCGAACGGACTGGAGTTTCTGGTTCCATATGTCGATCCGTTCCTGGGAGGCCCCCAGGACCCTTCGGATTTGGCTTTCCTTCACAACGCGCTGGACGACCTCGAGGAGTTCCTGGAAATCGACCGGCTTAACGAGGTAGGACTCGACGGGCAGGTGAATGGCGCCAATCGCCGTGGGGAGCGCCGGGTAGGCGGTCACCAGGATGACGAGCAAGGAAGGATCGAGCTGGGTAGCCTTTCGTACGAATGCCAGGTCCTCATTCCCAGGCATGATGATGTCTGATATCAGCGCATCAAATACCTGAGTCTCGAGGAGCTTGATTGCACCGAAGCCGTCCATGGCGGTGTGGACCTGGAAACCGTTCCTGCGCAGGAGCTCCGCGGTGGCTAGAAGGAAAGTGGGTTCATCATCCGCGATGAGGATGCGTCCACACATGTTTTCAGGGGCGACATTCATATCATTCCGTCCGTTGCGGGGAGGTTACATGGGGCACTGGCTGGGCTTCCGGAATCTGGGCCGTAAAGGTGCATCCACCGTCAGGCCCATTCTTGAATTGCATTGAGCCCCCCATGCACGTGACAAGCCGGATGCACGTTGATAAGCCAAGGCCCAGTCCACCCTGGGGCGAGGCCTCCTTGGTGGTGAAACCCACATCCCAGATTCGATCGGCGAGCTCCTCCGGAACTCCCGAACCCTCGTCAGTTACCGTGATCCGGACGCCGCCGTTCGCGAATTCGGCGCCACAGGTTACCGCGCCGCCTGCCGGTGAAGCCTCGATCGCATTCTGGATGAGGTTGTAGAGGATTTGCCGGAAGGCGCTGATATTCAACCGGACCGTCCCGTCGTGCCCTCCTTCGGCCTGGTGGAGCTCTACTCGCCTCGTGCGTGCGTAACTCGCGAGGAGGGTCCGGATATCCCGGATGACGGAGCCAACTTCGACATTGGCCGGGTTGGAATCCATTGGCTTGTTTAGTTCATAAACCATTTTGACGATGGTGCTGATCCTGCTGATTTCTACTTTGATGAGTTCGGCATACTGGCGGTCGGGATGATCGGGGGGAAGGGCAGACTCCACGAGAAGGAACGCGTTCTTGATCCCCGCCAGAGGGCCGTTGATTTCGTGGGCGATATAGGCGGCCATCCTGCCCCTTGCCACCTGTGCCTCCATTTCCTTTCCAAGCATCTCCTGGCGCCGGCGCTGGGTGATGTCGAGAACGGTGCCCAGGATCTTGGGGATGCGGCCTTCAGCTGGGGAGTCGAGGAGGGCTCTGACCTGCACCCATCGGGTTGGCCCTGGCCCCCCTGACAGGAGGGCGAATTCGGCCTGAATTTCCTTGGGGCCTGTCAGATGCTCCCTGGCCGGGAGGAATTCTTGGAGGAAGGAGGGATGGATGGCCGAACGAAGGTCGTCAATGGATTTGATCGTGCCCTTCCGGAAATCCAGGATCTGATCGAGCATTGCCGAAGATTCAACCGCTCCCGTATTCAGGTCGAGAATGAAATGGCCCATCCGACCCAGCTCCTGGGCCTGTTTAAGGACCCTCTCGCTTTGCTTCAGCGCCTCCTCGGCCATACGCCGTTCGGTGACATCGTGGACGATCGAGAACAGGACGAGGCTGCCATCCAGTTCGATCGGGACCGATTCCACTTCCACCATGCGGCTCTCCCCCGTGGCGAGCCGATGGGGAAAGGTGAAGTGATTGACTTTCTGGGTCAGTGCCTGCTTCATCTCCTCTGCCAGGGCCCCGGGAGGAAGTTCGTTGATCATGTCGATGGACATGTTCCGGAGCTCCTTCAACCCGTATCCGTAAAATTTGGAAGCCGTTGGATTGGCGTCGAGAATCCGCCCGTCGCCGGGGCGGATCAAAAGCATGATTGCAGCATGCTGTTCGAACATATTTCGGAATCGGCGCTCGCTCTCAGCGAGGCGGTCCAACATCGCCTTGGACATGGAGATGTCCCGGATCGTTACAATACGCATGGGCTGACCAAGGAAGTCGATTTTCCGGGCCGTGAGGCTGGCCCAGAACTCATCGCCTGCCGAGGTTTTCATCCGGCATTCAAAATCCTCGACCAAGCCCTTGATCGCCACCTGGGTCTTCAAGGTCAGGAGATCTTTGGGATCAACGTAGAAGGATTCCGGAATCAAGTCCCCGCCGATGTCATCCGGGATGCCCAGGAGACCCTTGAGGGCAATGTTCGAGTAGATCACCTGTCCGGTTTCCATGGAAACCACGCTTGTGGGTAGCGGGGACAAGTCCAGAAGATTCATCGTCACCGACCAGCCCTCGAGCATGGTCCTGGTGGATTCCATTTCGGGGGTTATGTCCTCGAAGGAGCCTGCCAAGTGAAGGTACGTGCCATTTTCCCCAAGTACGGGGTTGGCCCTGCATCGGATCCAGCGGTCCTGCCCTTCCTTTCCCGAAACCTGGAACAGGAATGCCAGGGGATGTCCTTCCTTTAAAGCCTTCCGCCAAATGCTGCGGCACGCCCTGCGATCCCTCTCGACCACGGCCTTCAGCCAATCCCTCCCAAAACCCGGGCCTGAGCGGTTCGCTGGGAACTGCTCCCAATTCCCGCCGGTCGGAACCAGCGTTCCATTGGGATCAGCCTGCCAATAGATGATGGGTCCCGCGTTCCCGAGGAGGCGGAATCCGGGCGGTTGGAGGGGGGAAACCGCCCAGCGGGGAATGGGGGCGTTTACCCGGTAAGGGGACACAATTGCTCCTACTATATTTGAAAAGATCATATTCCAATTCGGGCGCGCGTTGGGTGGCGCGCGGCGGGAACTATGAACGTTTAGCAAAATGGGTGGTGCCGAGCCTCTTTGTGAACCGTAAACACTTGGCATCAAATCAGGTCGTGGAGGATGTGGACCGGACCCGCACCTCCATGTCCATCGTGCTGGGTCAATTCTGGTGGCCAGGCGAGGGGCAGTTCTCGTGGCCGCCGACAGAAAGACCAACGCCGGGAAAGTCTTGGAGAATCCACCCTTCGGGCCTTTCGCATGAAGGACGATCCGTCAGGCCTTGTCCGCGCCAAGAACGCGATCCCAGGCTCCCGGCCGGAGATGGCGTTTCAAATGGGCGGCCCAGCGTTGGATGCGGACGTCCAGGAGGTCGAAGCTCTGCTCTGGAAGTTCGGGAAACCCGCGGTCCCGGCGGATCTCGTTCAGGAAGGCGGCACGCCAGGCATCGGAAGCCAGGAGGCCATGGAGATACCCGCCCGCCGCCCGGCCCTGCCGCCAGCCCAGTTCGGCGCCGCCCTCGGCGAGGGCCTCGCCGCCCGGAGCCACGGTGTGGGACTGCCCCCGGTGGATCTCGTAGCCGGCCAGGGGAAGGCCCTCCGCGGGCCACCGGCTGAGCGTGTCCGTGGGGCGGGTGATCTTGCCGGGCAGGAACTCGGTGGCGATGGGCAGGAGGCCCAGGCCCGGAAAGAGGGCGGGGCCCCCTTCGCTGCGCCCTTCGTCCCTCAGTTCCATCCCCAGCATCTGGTAGCCCCCGCAGAAGCCCAGGCACCAGGTGCCCTTCGCGTGCGCCGCACGGATGGCCTCCGTGAGGCCCGCGGCCGTGAGGTGGACGAGGTCCCCCGTGGTGGCCTTGGAACCGGGGAGGATGAGCAGGTCCAGCCCCTCCACGCGCTGGGGGTCGGTGATCCAGGTGAGGTGGAGGTCGGGCTCCGCCAGGAGGGGCGCCAGGTCCTCGGTGTTGGCCAGGCGCGGATACAGCAGGGCGCCCACCTTGAGCAGGCCCGGGGGCGCGGGTTCGTCCACCGGGATGCGGAAGGGTCGGTCCTCCTCGTCCAGGCGGTGGTCGACGTAAGGCAGAAGGGCGAGGACCGGGACGCCGGAGCGTTCCTCCAGGATCCGGACCCCGTCCTCGAAGAGCTCCGGGTCCCCCCGGAACCGGTTGACGACGATGCCCAGGACGCGGGCCCGGTCCGCCGGAGGCAGCAGTTCCAGGGTCCCCAGCACCTGCGCGAAGACCCCGCCGCGGTCGATGTCGGCCACCAGGATGAGGGCCGCCCCGGCCCGTTCCGCGGGAACCAGGTTCACGAAGTCCCGGGTCATGAGGTTGAGTTCCACGGGGCTCCCGGCCCCCTCCAGAACGATCACGGAATGCCGGGCCCGGAGCCGGTCCAGCGCCTCCAGGGCCACGTCCCGCAGCGGCTGGCGGTCCGTGAAGTAGGCACGGGCCTCCTGCACGCCCATGGCCTTGCCGAGGACCACCACCTCGGCGCCGGTGGAGCTCACCGGCTTGAGCAGCACAGGCCCCATGTCCACGTGGGGCGCGAGCCTGCACGCGGCCGCCTGGAGGATCTGGGCCCGCGGCATCTCCAGCCCCTCGGGGGTCACGCCGGCCTGGTTCGCCATGTTCTGCGCCTTGTAGGGCGCGACGTCGAAACCCGCGTCGGCCAGGAGCCGGCAGAGGCCGGTGGCCACCAGGCTCTTGCCCACATCGGAGGCGGTGCCCAGGACCGCCAGGGCGCGCGTCATGGCCGTGATCCGGGAAGCGGCGGATTCAGGTCTCCTTGCCGGGTCTGCTTCAGGGGCACGGGGCATCCGGCCACCAGCAGCCAGGCCTCATCCGCCGCCTTGGCCGTGGCCTGGCCAAGCCAGCCCGCCAGGTCCCTGAACCTGCGAAGCACCGGTGCGTCGGGCACGGGGCTCCAGCCCACCTCGTTGCCGACGATGACCATCGGCCAGGGTGCGCGGGCGAACGCCGCCAGTTCCTGGTTCCAGGCTTCCAGGATGGCCTCGTCGGACAATTCAAGGCGGTCGGCGAGCCACAGGGTCAGGCAGTCCATGAGCACGCCGGCGGGCGCCGGCGTCAGGGCCTCCAGGCTCGCGGACACGCTGTCCGGAGCCTCCAGGGTCCGCCAATCCTGCGGGCGCTCCCGCTGATGACGGGCGACCCGCTGGCGCATCTCCCCATCGCCGGGGTCCGGGTGGTAGGTGGCCACGAAGACGACCCCGCCGCCCCAGGCGAGGGCGCGCTCCAGGGCCCAGCGGCTCTTGCCGCTGCGAACAGGTCCCGTCACGAACGTCAGGTGTCCCATGGTCAGTCCATCTCCCGATTGTGGAACCGCAGCACGCCGCGGTCCAGGTCCACCAGGTCCACCCGGCTCAGCCCGAAGGGCCGCCAGTCCAGATCCAGCGCCCGCGCGGCGGGGATGCCCAGAAGGTGGGCCAGGATGGCCCGGAGGGGCCCGCCATGGGCCAGGACCAGGACCGGCTCCTCCCCGGCCATCCCTTCCCTGAACGCGCCCAGGGCGCGCCGGGCGCAGTGCACGAAGCTCTCCCCGCCGGGCGGCGCCAGCTCCGCGGGTTTCTGGAAGAAGGCCTCGGCATCGGGGTTTTGAGCCCAGGGCAGGCCATCCCAGCGCCCGAAGTCCTGTTCCGCGAGGTCCGGCAGGATGAGCACCGGCAGGCCGAGATCGCGCGCATGGTCCCGGGCCCGGGCCAGATCCGAGGTCAGCACCCGGCCGAGTCCCAGGCCCAGGAGGTGGGCCTTGACCCGGGGCCAGCGCTCCTGGCCGGCCGGAGCCACCGGGAGGTCCCTGCGGCCCAGGGGGGCACCCTGGGCGCCCGCCTCGGTGGGGCCGTGGCGAAGCAGGTAGAGGGGCCTCATCGCGCCACCAGGGCCAGGAGGACGGCGGCCTCCACCAGCTGGTTGCCGGCGCCCAGAAGGTCTCCGCTGTGCCCGCCCAGGCGGTTCTTCAGATAGGCCGCCCAGACCAGGACCGTGACCACCGCGGCGATGGCGGCCTGCAGGAGGCCGGGGCGGTGCCAGCAGGCCGCGTTCATGGCGGCGAGGAGGACGCTGGCCCCCAGGAACGAGATCCAGCCCATGCCGCCGCCGACCTCCTTGGCCAGGCCCTGGGACACCGCGGGAAGAAGGCCCGCCACCACGCTGATGGACCACCGTCCCCAGACCATGGCCAGGGGCAGGGCCCAGAGCGACCGGCGGTCCAGGGCGCACAGGGCGCTCCAGCGGACCGTGAGGAGCACCCAGAGGGCCATGGCCCCATGGGCGCCGATGCGGCTGTCCTTCATGATCTCGAGCCGGCGCACGGCGTCGCGACCGCCGGCGAAGGCGTCGGAGACGTCGGCGAGGCCATCCTCGTGGAAGGCGCCGGTGGCGAGCGTCATCGCCGTCACCGTCACCGCCGCCGCGGCGAGCGAGGAGAGCGGGCTCGACGCCAGGAGCGCCGCAACCAGCGCCGCCGGAGCGGCGATCAGCAGGCTCGCGAGCGGCAACATGCGCAGCGCACGGGCGAAGGGCGGCGGTGCGGCCGGATCGTCGGCCTTGCCCAGACGCGGCAGCGGCAGGCGCGAGAAGAAGCGCGTCATCGCCGCCGTCTCGGCGAGGAGGAGCGGCGCGTGTTCGCCGAGGACGGCGACGAGGCGGGCGAGCGGCGCGGGGACGGTCATCGGAGGCTCCGACGCGAGGGGATCGGCAGGGCGACCGGCGCATGGGGCCGAGGCCCCCTTGCCGCGCCGATGCGCGAGGTATAGACGGCCGCACGAGAGCCCAGCATCGCCTGCGAGAGGATTCCCATGGCCGCTTCTCCCTTCGACGACTTCCGCGATCTCGTCAATCTCCTGCCGGAGCCGGAGACCGCCGCGGTCGAGGCCTATCGCGCCCGCGACGCTCAGCTGACCAAGATCCCCGGCTCGCTCGGGCGGCTGGAAGAGATCGCCGAATGGCTGGCGGCCTCTACCGGCAAGATCCCGCCGAAGGTGGAAAAGCCGCTGGTCGCGGTCTTCGCCGCCAATCACGGCATCACCGCCAAGGGCGTCTCGGCCTTTCCGGCGGAAGTGACCAAGCAGATGGTCGCCAACTACGCCGCCGGCGGCGCGGCGATCAACCAGATCTGCATGGTCTCCGACATCGGCCTCAAGGTGTTCGAGCTGGCGCTCGACCATCCGACCCCGGACATTTCCGAGGAGGACGCCTTCGACGCCCAGGGCTGCGCCGCCACCATGGCTTTCGGCATGGAGGCGCTGGCGGGCGGCGTCGACCTGCTGTGCCTCGGTGAGATGGGCATCGGCAACACCGCCGTCGCCTCGGCGATCTACCTCGCGCTCTTCGGCGGCAGCGCGGCCGAATGGGTCGGCCCGGGCACCGGCGTGCAGGGCGCGGCGCTGGCCAACAAGGCGGCCGTGGTCGAACAGGCCGTGCTGCGCATCGGCGGCGAGATGGACCCGTTCGAGATCCTGCGTCGCCTCGGCGGCCGCGAGATCGCGGCGATGGTCGGTGCGATCATCGCGGCGCGTCACCAGAAGGTGCCGGTGGTGGTCGACGGCTTCGTCACCTCCGCCGCGGCGGCGATCGTCCACGCGATGAACCCGCGGGCGATCGACCACTGCATCTTCGCCCATGTCTCGGCCGAACCGGCGCACCAGCGCGCGCTCGCCGCCATGGGCAAGAAGCCGCTGCTCGATCTCGGCATGCGGCTCGGCGAAGGCACGGGCGCGGCGGTCGCCGCCTCGATCGTGCGCGCGGCCGCCGCCTGCCACGCCGGCATGGCGACGTTCGCCGAGGCGGGCGTCTCCAACAAGGAGTGAGGACTGGGGGAAACATCCCCCTCTCCCCGTTCGGCTTGGTGTAGAGGCCCTTCATGTTGAGGTGCTCGGCAAAGCCGAGCCTCGAAACGCGAAGGGCCGAGTGGCACGGCCCGTCGTCGACTTCGCCCTTCGAGGCCCGGCGTTGCCGGGCACCTCAGGGTGAAGCCGAACAGAGGGCGGGCGTCGGAACGCCCTCCCCCCCTCACCGCCCGTCGAAGACGATCGGCACGATCGAGGCGACCAGCGCCAGCGCCATGGCGAGGTTGAAGATCGCCAGCCGCCGCGGGTCGGCGAGCACCCGACGCAGGCCGGCGCCGAGCGCCGCCCAGGTGGCGATGCAGGGCGCGCCGACCAGGATGAAGACGAGCGGGATCACCATCGTCGCGGCGAGCCGGCCGTCGCCGCCGCCATAGGCCGCGACCGCGCCGATCGCCATCACCCAGGCCTTGGGGTTCACCCACTGGAAGGCGACCGCCTCGTGGAAACGCATCGGCCGGGCACCGGCACGGTCCGCCTCGCCGATCGGACCGGCGCGGGCGAGGAGCCAGGCCAGCCGCAGCATCCAGACGACGCCGATCCAACGCAGCACCTCGTGCAGCGCCGGCCAGGCGACGAGCGCGGCGGCGAGACCCAACCCCATCACCGCGACCATCAGGGCGAAGCCGAGGCTGATGCCGGCGAGATGCGGCAGCGTCCGCACGAAGCCGAAGTTGGCGCCGGAGGCGAGCAGCATCGTGTTGTTCGGCCCCGGCGTGATCGTCGTGACGAAGGCGTAGGTGGCGAGCGCGAAGAGCATGTCCATCGTCATCGGCGGGCGGTCCTTCTTGCGGATTGCGATGGACCGCAGCCTAGAAACGTGACACTTTCAAGGAAAGCCAAATAGCGTCACGTGACACTTTTCGAGATCGCGCATGAAACTCGACAGCCCCTGGACGCCCCGTCTCGCCGACGGAGACGGCTCGCCGGTCGACCGGTTGGTGGCGGCGCTCGCCGAGGACATCGGCAGCGGCCACGTCGCGCCGGGGGCGCGGCTGCCGGCGCATCGCGACCTCGCCTGGCGCCTGTCGGTCGGGCTCGGCACCGTCACCAAGGCCTATGCGAGCCTCGAACGGCTGGGGCTGGTGGCGAGCGCGCGCGGGCGCGGCATGTTCGTCGCCGGCATCGCGCCGCGGCCGATCGAGACGATCGACCTCTCGGTCAACGTGCCGCCGCGGCTCCTCGCCGACCGGGTGCTCGCCGCGACGCTCGCCGACCTCGCCCGCACGCTCGATGCCGACACGTTCGGCGCCTATGCGCCGGCGGCGGGTCTTCCCGAACACCGCGCGCTGATGGCGCGACGGCTCGGCGAATTCGGGCTCGAGGTGCCGGGGCGGCGGGTGATCCTGACCAACGGGGCGCAGCACGCGCTGGCGATCGCGCTCTCGGCCACCTGTCCGCCCGGTTCGGTGCTGATCACCGAGGCCGCCACCTATCCCGGCGCCCTCGTCTGGGCGCGGCGGGCGGGCGTCGAGGTCGCCGGCCTTCCGACCGACGCCGAGGGGCTCGTCCCTGCCGCGCTCGAGGAGGCGCTGGCGCGGCGCGTCCGGCGCGGACGTCCGGTCGTCTATCTGACGCCGACGCTGCACAACCCGACCGGCGCGACCATGGGCGCCGCACGGCGACGGGCGATCGCGCGCCTCGCCGAGGTCCACGACGCCATCCTGATCGAGGACGACGTCCACGCGATCTTCGCCCCCGAAGGTCTCGCGCCGATCGCCGCGCTGGCGCCGGATCGGACGCTGCACGTCTCCGGCCTCTCCAAGGCGCTGAGCCCGGGCGTGCGCATCGGCGCGCTGGCGGTGCCGGAAGCCTTCGTCGAGCCGGCGCTGCTCGGGCTGCAGGCGACCTCGACCACCGCCTCGATGCTCGCCTGCCGGATCATGGAACGCTGGCTCGCCGACGGCACGGCGCGGGCGGTCGCCGCGGCGATCCGGGCGGATGCCGAGAAGCGGCGGGCGCTGGTCGAGGCGATCCTGCCGGAAGACGCGGTGGCGCCGAGCGCCGCGGGGCTCCACGTCTGGCT
>DBME01000187.1 GCA_002298155.1 Holophagaceae bacterium UBA706
CCTCGAGTTGAAATCCCACCACCAGCCTGGAGATAACGAAGGCCAGCTCTATGGCAGGTTCAGTTTTCTGCCACGGGTTAACGGATCATGCAGGGAGCCGGGCCCGTTTGACCCCGTCTGCCCAGTCCGGTCAGAACTGATGCGCCTCCGTGCTTCCGGTCAGAGCCAGGGTCGAGGCCAGCCCCGCGCTCAGCGTCTCGGCCACGGCGTCGAAATAGCCGGTGCCCACTTCCCGCTGGTGCTTGGTGGCCGTGTAGCCACGGCCCTCGGATTCGAACTCTGCGGTCTGGAGGCGGGCGTAGGCCGTCATGCCCTCCTGGCGGTAGGCGTCGGCCAGTTCGAACATGCCGTGGTTGAGGGCGTGGAAGCCCGCCAGGGTGATGAACTGGAAGCGGTAGCCCAGCTTCCCGAGCTCCTCCTGGAAGACCGCGATGGCCTCGTCCGTGAGGTTCTTGCGCCAGTTGAAGGAGGGCGAGCAGTTGTAGGCCAGGACCTTGCCGGGATGGACGGCGTGGATGGCCTGGGCGAAGGCGGTGGCCTGGGCCAGGTCGGGCTTGGAGGTCTCGCACCACAGGACGTCGGCGTAGGGCGCGTAGGCCAGGGCCCGGGCGATGGAGGCCTCGAGGCCCCCGCGCATGCGGAAGAAGCCTTCGGGGGTGCGCTCGCCGGTGAGGAAGGGCCGGTCCCGCTCATCCACGTCCGAGGTGATGAGGTTGGCGGAATCCGCGTCGGTGCGGGCCACCAGCACCGTGGGCACGTCCAGCACGTCCGCCGCGAGGCGGGCCGCCACCAGGGTGCGGATGAACTGTCCCGTGGGCACCAGGACCTTGCCGCCCAGATGGCCGCACTTCTTCTCGCTGCTCAGCTGGTCCTCGAAATGCACCCCGGCGGCGCCGGCCTCGATCATGGACTTCATGAGCTCGAAGGCGTTCAGGGGCCCGCCGAATCCGGCCTCGGCGTCGGCGACGATGGGAAGCATCCAGTCGCGGCCCGTGCCGCCCTCGGCCCATTCGATCTGGTCGGCCCGCTGCAGCGCGCCGTTGATGCGCTTGACCATGGCCGGCACGGAGTTGACGGGATAGAGGCTCTGGTCGGGATAGGTCTGGCCCGACAGGTTCGCGTCGGCCGCCACCTGCCACCCGGAGCAGTAGATGGCCTTGAGGCCGGCCTTGGCCATCTGCACGGCCTGGCCGCCGCTGAGGGCGCCCAGGGCGGGCACGTAAGGCTCCAGCTTCAGGAGCTCCCAGAGCTTCTGGGCGCCGCGCTGGGCGAGGGTGTGGGCCACGCGGACGGTGCCGCGCAAACGTTCGACCTGGCTTGTTTCGTAGGGGCGTATGACGCCGGTCCAGCGGGATTCGAAGGGCGTGATCATGGTTGGACCTCGGTGAGGACCGGCTCCAAGAGCAGGTCGTAGGCGGGAAGCGTGAGGAAGGGGGAGGGGTCGCGCTCGAGGATGAGGGTCTCGAACAGGTCGGAGGCCTCCAGGAAACGGCCGTCGGCGAAGGCGATCTCGCCGATCTCGGCCTGGATCTGGAACAGGGCGTCTTCCACGAAGGCGTGGAAGAGGGGGCGGTCCAGGCGCCCCAGGTTCTCGACGTCGGCGCCGTGGCGGATCCACTGCCAGAGCTGCATGCGGCAGATCTCCGCGGTGGCAGCGTCCTCCATGAGGCCGTAGAGGGCCACGCAGCCCTGGCCGCGGAGCCAGGACTCCAGGTAGTGGATGCCCACCTTGAGGTTGTGGCGGAGCCCCTTCTCGGTGCGGGCGCCGCCGGGCACCTCCAGGAGGGCCTGGGCGGCCACCTCCCCCGGGATCCGGTGCAGCTGGTTGGGTCCCTTCATGTGCTCGTCGAAGGGGGCCTGGGCCACGGGGACCAGGGCGGGATGGGCCACCCAGGTGCCGTCGCAGCCGTCGTGCACCTCCCGGAGCTTGTCCGCGGTGACCTGGGCGAAGGCCCGTTCCGTGCCCTCGGCGTCGCCCCGCTGGGGTACGAAGGCGCTCATGCCGCCCAGGGCCAGGCAGCCCCGGCGGTGGCAGGTGCGCACCAGGAGCTGGGCGTAGGCGCGCAGGAAGGGCAGGTCCATGCGGATGAGGCCGCGGTCCGGCAGCACCGCGCCGGGGTCCATGCGCAGGGTCTTGATGAAGGAGAAGATGTAGTCCCAGCGGCCGAGGTTGAGCCCCGCCACGCGGGTCCGCTGCGCGTGCAGCATCTCCTCCATCTGGAAGGCGGCGGGCAGGGTCTCGATGAGCATGGTGGTGCGAATGGTGCCCCGCGAGAGGCCCAGGGTGCGCTCCATGTCCTCCAGCACCCGGTTCCACCAGGCCGCTTCAAGGTGGTGCTCGAGCTTGGGCAGGTAGAGGCAGGGGGCCTTCCCCTGCTCCACGAGGGCCGCGGCGTTGTGCCAGAGGAAGAGCCCGGCGTCGAAGAGGCAGGCCGGCACCGCGTCGCCGCCCACGCGCAGGTGGCGCTCCTCCAGATGCAGGCCCCGGGGGCGGACCATGAGGGTGGCCGTGTGGGAGGCCAGGGCATAGGCCTTGCCGGTTTCAGGGTCCAGGTGGTGCAGGGTCCCCCGCACCGCGTCCTTGAGGTTGGCCTGGCCGGACACGAGGTTGGCGAGGGTGGGCGCGAGGCTGTCCTCGAAATCGGCCATGTAGACACGGGCGCCGCTGTTGAGGGCGTTGATGAGCATCTTGCGTTCGGGGGGGCCGGTGATCTCCACGCGGCGGTCCAGGAGGCTGGGATGGAGGGGCGCCACGGACCACTCCGAGGTGCGGATCCACTGGGTGTCCGGCAGGAAGTCGGGCCGGACCCCGTGATCGAAGGCCGCTTGGCGCGTCTGGCGCTCCCGCAGCAGCTCCTGGAGCGCAGGGCCGTGGGTGCGGGCAAGCTCCGCGACGAATCCCAGGGCCGCAGTGTTGAGGATTTCATGGGATCCAGCCGGCAGTCCGTCCGTTCCCGGGGTGAGCTTGATCGGCATTTTCGACTCCTGAGAATTGATCTCAGTCACAAATTGACTTAATCTGGACTCACCGCAAGATCTCTTTTCATTTCAGGCCGTTGATCCGTAAATAACCGCAAATCCACCGCCCCTGTTTTTGTAAATCTTGTAAAAGGAGCGCCACATGCAGGAGACCCCGTCGGCACGTCCCGTGCCCAAGCTGGGCCCCAAGGTCCGGGCCCTCCGCAGGCAGGAAGGCCTCAGCCAGGTGCAGATGGCCGAGCGCCTCGCCATCAGCCCCAGCTACTTGAACCTCATCGAGGCCAACAAGCGGCCCCTCACCGCCAATCTGCTCATCCAGCTGGCCCACGTGTTCAAGGTGGATCTCAAGGCCTTCGCCCCCCAGGAGGACGTGCGCCTGGCCGACGACCTCATGGAGGCCTTCGGCGACCCCCTCTTCGACGACCTGGACGTGCCGGCCGCGGAGGTTCGGGAACTGGCGCAGTCCTGCCCGGCCCTGGCCCGTGCCGTGTTCTTCCTCTACCAGTCCAACCGGGAGGGGCGCCGCCAGAAGGAGGCCCTGTCCGACAAGCTCAGCGACGGCCAGGGCTACCCGTCCCTGCCGACCCTCCTGCCCTCGGAGGCGGCGGGGGACTTCATCCAGCGGGCCATGAACTACTTCCCCTCCCTTGAGGACGCGGCGGAGGAACTGCGGGCCCGCGCCTCCCTGGATACGGACACCCTCTACGCGGGTCTCCTGGAGGAGTTCCGTGGCTTCGGCGTCAAGGTCAAGATCCACCGCGCCGCGGAGGCCCCCGGCATCCTCCGGCGCTACGATCCCGAGGCCCGCACCCTCAGCCTTTCCGAGCTGCTGCCGCTGCGCAGCCGGGCCTTCCAGCTGGCCCACCAGTGGTCCCTGCTGGCCCTTCGCGCGGACCTGGACCGGCTCGTGCAGGACCCGCTCCTTGCCGACGGCACGGCCCGGTCCATGGCCCGGGTGGCCCTGGCCAACTACTTCGCGGGGGCCGTGATGATGCCCTACGCGCCCTTCCTCAAGGCGGTCCGCGCCTCGCGCTACGACATCGAGCTCCTCTCCTGGCGCTTCCAGGTCAGCTTCGAGCAGGTCTGCCACCGCCTCACCACCCTGCGCAGGCCCGGGGGCGAGGGGGTGCCCTTCCACTTCCTGCGCATCGACATCGCCGGCAACATCTCCAAGAGCTTCTCCGGCTCCGGCATCCGCTTCGCGCGGTACTCGGGCTGCTGCCCCCGGTGGAACATCCACGCCTCGTTCCTCACGCCCGGGCTCATCCGCACCCAGATCAGCCAGATGCCCGACGGGGTCAAGTACTTCTGCATCGCCCGGACCCTCCAGAAGGACCATGGCTCGTACCGGGGCCAGCACGCCATCCAGGCCCTGGGGCTGGGCTGCGAGATCGGCTATGCCCGCGATCTCATCTATTCGGACGGGCTGCTCCTGGACCAGGCGCCGGTGCCCATCGGGGTGGCCTGCAGGCTGTGCGAGCGCACCGACTGCGAGCAGCGCGCCTTCCCGCCCCTCCACCAGGGGATCCAGGTGCAGGAGGAGGTCCGGCGGAGCAGTTTCTTCGCGCACCTTGGGGGGGACGGAACGACGAATTGAGTTCCCCGGGCGAAGGAGGGGGGTTAAAGTGTTGGCATAATTCACAATCCCCCCCGTCCTGGAGTCCATGGCCCCCTCCTGCCTCTTCCCTCGTCGTCTTGTCGTCTGGCTCCTGTCGCTGGCGCTGGGCGCGGGGTGCGCCCGTCCGGCCCTGGCCCAGGCGCAGGTGGCTCCGCCAGGGCATCCCTACGTGCGGACCTTCAAGGAACCCGACGGACTTCCCCAGATGGCGATCTACGCCCTGGCCCCCGACCGGGGCGGGCGGCTCTGGGCCGGCACCTTGGCCGGCGTGGCGCGGTTCGACGGCCAGCGGTGGTCCACCCTGGAGACCCCGCCCAGCGGCTACGCGCTCATGGTGAACTCCAACGCCATGTGCGGGATGTCCGACGGCAGCATGTGGATCGGCACCCGGTTCCAGGGCATCCTCCAGAATCAGGAAGGCCGGTGGATCGTCCACAACACCGCTTCCGGCCTGCCTTCCAACAACATCAACGCCATCCTGGAAAGCTCGAGCCGGGACGCCTCGGGGCATCCGGTGGTGTACGCCGCCACCTACGGCAAGGGCCTGGCCCGCTTCCAGGACGGTGCCTGGAGCCACGTCCCGGGAGACCTGGGCGAGGAGCGGCTGTTCTGCATCCTCGAGCGCGCCGACGGCCTCTGGGTGGGCACGGCCCACGGCGTCTGGATCCTGGACCGCCAGGGCCGGTGGCGCGCCTACGAAGGCAACGCCCAGCTCAGCGATCCCCTGGTGCGCACCTTGGCCGAGACCGTGGAGCCCGGGGGCGCCGAGCGGACCCTCTGGATCGGCACCGAGAAGGGCGGCCTCTACCGGCTGCGGGGCGGGAAGCTCGAGGCCGCCCCCCTCANNCCCCTCAAGGAGAAGGTGTGCTGCAGCAACGTGCGCGCGCTCCTGGCCGGTCCGGATGGGACCCTCTGGGTGGGCACCGCCGGCGGAGGCCTCGCCTCCGTGAAGGGCGACACCTGGCAGGTGATGAACACGCGTTCCGGCCTGATCACGGACTTCGTGCGGACCCTCGCCATCACCCCGGGCGGCCCCACCGGCGCGGCACTTTGGGCAGGCACCGATGGCAGGGGCGTGATGCGGATCCAGCCCGGCGGGTGGAACCGCCTCTCCATTCCCTGGCCCGTGGAGGACCAGCGGGTGCAGAGCTTCGCAGAGACCCGCGACCCCGCCACGGGTGAGCCGGTCCTTTGGATGGGTTACACCTTCCTGGCGCGCCTCCAGGGCGGCAAGTGGACGATCTTCCGGCCCGACCAGGATTCCACCGCGGATTCCATGCGCAGCCTCTTCGTCTTCCCGGGCGAGCAGGATCTCTACTTCGGACACCGGCAGAACCTGGTGTGCTTCAGCAAGGGCCGCTTCCGCTTCTTCGGCGAGAAGGAGGGCCTGCCTTCCTCCCAGATCCGGGCCCTGGCGGGGACCCGGGACGAGCATGGCGCCAAGACGCTCTGGATCGGCTCGAGCCGGGGCCTGGTGGTCTGGGACGGTGTCCATTTCACGCCTGTTCCGGCGCCCCCGGGGGATCCGGAGTTCTCCGTGCGCTCCCTCGCCCTGGACGGCACCCGCCTCTGGGTCGGCACCGACCGGGGCCTGGCCTGCAGGGAGGGTGGGGCCTGGGTGAACCCCCCTGCGCTGGCCGCCTTCCCCCGGGTGGCGATCCACGCCATCCTTCCGGTCCCTCCGCGGCGCCCCGGGGACGGCCCCGGCCTCGTGGTGGGCACCCTCGGCTCCGGCGTCCACTACCTGGTGGACATGAACCGGCCCGGCGAGGTCCAGGCCTATTCCACGCGGTCCACCTGGGCCCTGCACCATGACCTCGTGAACGACCTGGTGCCCGGCGCCGCCGGCGAACTCTTCGTGGCGGGTCCGCGCGGCGTGGCCCGGCTTGACCCGGCCCGGGNNGGACCTGGGACAACTTCACAGAGGAGGACGGCCTCCCCGCCACGGAATGCATCAAGGGCGCGCTCTTCCGGGACAGCCGCGGCCGCATCTGGGTGGGCACCGAGGAAGGCCCGGCCTGGTTCGACCCCGCCCTGCGCCCCATGGACCGGGTGTCCAAGCCCCTGGTCTGGGAAGCCGCGCAGTTCAAGGGCGGCCCCCTCCTGCCCGGCGCCGAGCTCTCCCACAAGACCCAGGACATCCACCTGGAATTCCGCCTCCTTTCGGGGCACCGGGAGGGCGACACCCGGTACCGCACGCGTCTGGAGGGCCTCCAGGACGTTCCCGGCGACTGGGTGCCCGGAGCCTTCGCCCACTTCACGAGCCTGCCCCCGGGCCGTTACGCCCTCCTGGTGTGGGCCCGGGACTATGCGGGCAACGAGTCCGGACCCATCCGCTTCCCGTTCCGCGTGCTGCCCTCTCCCTGGCAGCGGCCCTGGGCCTGGGCCATCTACCTGGTCCTGCTGGGCGGCGGCGTCTGGGGCCTCCTGACCCTGCGCACCCGCCTCCTGGCCCAGCGGAACCGGGAGCTGGAGGAGCGGGTGCGCGAATCCACGGCCGAGGTGCTCAAGCAGCGCGAGGACCAGGAGGCCCTGAACCGCGAACTGCTCCAGCTCAACGCCGAGAAGAACCAGTTCATGGGAATAGCCGCCCATGACCTCCGGAACCCCCTGAACACCATCGTGCTGGTCTCCGACGGCCTCCTGAGCGGGGACCTGGAGGACTGCCCGCCGGAGATCCTGCCCTGGATCCGCAAGGTCGCCACCTCCGCCCACCACATGACCTCCCTCATCAACGAGTTCCTGGACGTCAACGCCCTGGACAGCGGCCGCGCCCTGCCCGCGGCCGCCCCGGTGGGGGTGCCCGAGNNCCTGGCCTCCCTGGCGGGGCAGTACCAGCTGCGCCTGGAGGCCAAGGGCCAGACCCTGTCCATCGAAGGAGGCACCGGGGCCCTGGTCCATGCGGACCCCAACCACCTCCGCCAGGTGCTCGACAACCTCCTCTCCAACGCCTCCAAGTTCTCCCCCTGCGGCTCCGCCATCCGGATCCGCGTGGCCGAGGGCGCCGGGACCACCCGTTTCGAGGTGGTGGACTCGGGCCCCGGCATTCCGGAACGGGACCTGGCCAAGCTGTTCCTGCGCTTCGCCAAGCTCTCGGCCCGTCCCACCGGGGGCGAGAGCTCCTCGGGCCTGGGCCTTTCCATCGTCAAGCAGCTGGTGGACGCCAACCACGGCCGGATCTGGGTCGAAAACCGGTCCGAGGGCGGGTGCGCCTTCTGCGTGGAGATGCCTGCCCTCCCCCCGGAGACCCCCCTTGGCGGTAATGAAAAAAATTGACTGCCCTGAAAAAAATTTTTGAATCGGCCCTCATCCGCTTCCATACTTGGTTCTGACCGCAAATCAGGGGGCGCCGCTCCCTTTCGAGGTGTCGTATGGACCACAACGTCGTGGGCAAAAGCGTCCAGAGGCTCGATGCCATCGCCAAGGTGACGGGCCGGGCCAAGTACACCGACGACTTCTCCGAGCGGGACATGCTCGTGGGCAAGGTCCTGCGCAGCCCCCACGCCCATGCCCTGGTCAAGCGCGTGGACACCTCCCGCGCCAAGGCCCTGCCCGGCGTGGTGGCGGTGATCACGGCCCAGGACCTCCCCCGGAACCTCTTCGCCACCGCCGGCCACCCCTGGTCCCTGGACGCCGGGCACCGGGACGTGGAGGACCGCCTGATCCTCACCGACAAGGCCCGCTTCGTGGGCGACGCCGTGGCCGCCGTGGTGGCCGAGGACCTCCTCACCGCCGAGAAGGCGCTGCACCTCATCGAGGTGGAGTACGAGGTCCTGCCCCATGTCCTCACCGCCGAGGACGCCATGAAGGAGGGGGCGCCCCTCCTCCACGAGAACCGCCCGGGCAACGTGGTGAGTTCCTTCGGCGTCCAGTTCGGCGACGTGGAGGCCGAGTTCAAGGCCGCCGACCGCGTCTTCGAGGGCGACTACGAGACCGCCATCGTCCAGCACTGCCACATCGAATCCATGAGCGCCTTCGCCTTCGTGGACACCGACGGCCGCGTGGTGGTGAACTCCTCCACCCAGATCCCCCACATCGTCCGCCGCATCGTGGCCCAGGCCCTCGGGCTGCCCTGGGGGCGGGTCAAGGTCATCAAGCCCTTCATCGGGGGCGGCTTCGGCAACAAGCAGGACGTGGTCCTGGAGCCCCTCACCGCCGCCATGAGCCTCGCCGCGGGCGGCAGGCCCGTGCGGTACTGCATGACGCGCGAGGAGGTCTTCATCGACACCCGCACGCGGCATTCCATGAAGCTCCATCTCAAGACCGCGGTGGGGAACGACGGCGCCCTNNCCCACGGCATGAAGCTCCACCTCAAGACCGCCGTGAGCGCCGAGGGCACGCTCAAGGGCATCCACGTGCAGGTGCTGAGCAACACCGGCGCCTACGCGTCCCACGGCCACTCCATCGCCATGTCGGCCGGCACCAAGTTCCGGCCCCTCTATGACTTCAAGGCCGTCAAGTACGAGCCCAAGACCGTCTACACGAACCTGCCCGTGGCCGGCGCCATGCGCGGGTACGGCACGCCCCAGATCTTCTTCGCCCTGGAGAGCCACCTGGACGACATCGCCCGCGGCCTGGGCATCGATCCGGTGGAGCTGCGCCGGCGCAACCTCATCAAGGTGGGCCACCAGGATCCCCTCACGAAGAACGTCGTGCGCTCCTTCGGCATCCCCGAATGCATCACCAAGGGGCTGGAGCTCATCAAGTGGGACGAGAAGCGCAAGGCCCACCAGGGCCAGACCGGCCGCACCCGCCGGGGCCTGGGCATGGCCTGCTTCAGCTACGCCTCGGGCACCCATCCCGTCGCCCTGGAACTCGCCGGGGCCCGCCTCGTCATGGCCCAGGACGGCTCCGTGACCCTGCAGGTGGGCGCCACCGAGATCGGCCAGGGCAGCGACACGGTGTTCGCGCAGATCACCGCCGAGGTGCTGGGGCTGCCCATGGACATGGTCCGGGTGGTGACCACCCAGGACACGGACATCACCCCCTTCGACTCCGGCGCCTACGCCTCCCGCCAGACCTTCGTCACCGGCATCGCCGTGCGCAAGGCGGCCCTGGAGGTGCGCGGCAAGATCCTGGAGGTGGCCGCCCGGCGCACCGGCCTCCGCGCCGACGAACTGGACGTGCGCGACCGCATGATCGTCGAGACGGCCCTGGGCCGCACCGTGTGCACGCTGGAGGACGTGGCCATGGACTCCTTCTACGACCGCCTCCTGGCCGCGCCCATCACCAGCGACACCTCCGCCAACGTGCGCATCAACGCCATGAGCTACGGCATCACGGTCTGCGAGGTCGAGGTGGACATGGAGACCGGCAAGGTGGAGGTCACGGAGATCTGGAACGTCCACGACTCCGGCACCATCATCAACCCCAAGCTGGCCGAAGGGCAGGTCCACGGCGGCGTGAGCATGGCCCTGGGCGCGGCGCTCCTGGAGCAGATGCTCTTCGATCCCCAGACCGGGCGCGCCCTCAACAACAACCTGCTGGATTACAAGCTGCCCACCATCCTGGACACCCCGGAGATCCACGCCGCGTTCGTGGAGACCTACGACGCCGCCGGCTCCTTCGGCTCCAAGTCCCTGGGCGAGTGCCCCGTCATCTCCCCGGCGCCCGCCGTGCGCAACGCGGTGCTGGACGCCACCGGGGTGGCCTTCCACCGCATCCCGCTGTATCCCCAGGTGGTCTTCGAGAAGTTCCGCGAAGCCGGCCTGCTCAAGGCCAGGAGCGAGTCCCATGTTTGACATCTGCGAACTGCACGAGCCGGCCACGCTTGAGGAGGCCAAGCGCATCCTCGGCGAGGCGCCGGACCTCAAGGTCATCGCCGGCGGCACCGACGTCCTGATCCGCATGCAGCACGGCAGTCTCCAGGGCGCCGGGCTCCTGAGCCTGCGCTCCGTCCCGGGCCTGGACGAGATCCGCCTCCTGGGCGACGGCACGATCTCGGTGGGCGCCATGGCGCCCTTCACGCGCATCTTCCAGAACGACCTCGTCCGCGAGCAGGTGCCGATCCTGGCCGAGGCCGCCGTGTCCATGGGCGGCCCCCAGGTCCGCAACATGGCCACCATCGGCGGCAACATCTGCAACGGCGCCGTGTCGGCCGACAGCGCCTCGACCCTCTTCGCCCTGGACGCCCTGCTCAAGCTCGAGACGTCCACCGACGAGCGCATCATCCCCATGGGCGACTTCTATGCCGGCCCGGGCAAGGTCAACCTGCGCCCCGGCGAGCTCCTCACCGCCATCCTCATCCCCCGCGAGGGCTACGAGGGGATGGGCGGGCACTACATCAAGTACGCCATGCGCAAGGCCATGGACATCGCCACCCTCGGGGTAGCCGCCATGGCCAAGGTCCGGGAGAACCGCTTCGCCGACCTCCGCATCGGGCTGGGCGTGGCCGCGCCCGTGCCCATCCGCTGCTTCGAAGCCGAGGCTTTCGCCAAGGGCCGGGAGGTCACCCTGGAATGCATCCAGGAGATCGCCGCCCTCGCGGTGAAGCCCTCCCGCGCGCGCACGTCCTGGCGCGCCTCCAAGGACTACCGGGAACACCTGATCGAAGTGCTGGCCCAGCGCGCGGTGGCCGAAGCCGTGAAGCGGGGGGGAGGTTGCTGTGCTGACTAAGAACACCGCAGGGGTCGCCGTCGTGAAGAAGATCGCCCTCACCGTCAACGGGAAGGCCTACGCCATCGAGATCGACATCCGGGAGTCCCTCCTGGACGTCCTGCGCGACCGGCTCCAGTTCACCGGCGTCAAGCAGGGCTGCTCCGTGGGCGAATGCGGCGCCTGCACCGTCCTCATCGACGGCACGCCCGTGAACTCCTGCATCTACCTGGCCTCCTGGGCCGACGGCAAGACCATCACCACCATCGAGGGCCTGGCCAAGGACGGCCAGCTCACCCCCGTGCAGGAGGCCTTCGTGGAGGAAGGGGCCATCCAGTGCGGTTTCTGCACGCCGGGCGTGGTGCTGTCCACCACGGCCATGGTGCAGAGCGGCCGCTCCTTCACCCACGCCGAAGTGCGCCGCGAACTCTCCGGCCACCTCTGCCGCTGCACCGGCTACCAGAAGATCGTGGATGCAGCCGAGCGAGCGCTTCGCGAGGCCGAGGCCAAGTAGTTCCTACCATCCCGAGAGTGGTTCCCCCAGGCGAAGCCAGACCACCCCTGCTTTTTTCGGCGACCCTCGGCTCCTCGGCCACCTCGGCGATACTGTTTTTTACTCTGATCTTGCGGCGCATAAAACGGATGCGCCGCGAATATCAGGTAAAAACCGGTATCGCCGAGGTGGCCGAGGAGCCGAGGTTCGCCGAGGNNCTCGCCATCATTCATTTAATTTATTAAGTCATTCATTGAAAAAAAAGATATCGTTCAGCTTGTTTTACCCCAGCTCCCGGCCTAAGGTCAATCGCGTGGGATCCCACGCAATTCATCACCGCCATCCCCGGATCCCCGCCGGAGCCGATCATGACCCCTGACCTTTCCTCCTCCCAGACCCTCTCCCCCTGGTGGCGCAGGGCCGTGCTGGGGGTGCTGCTGGTGGGGTTCAGCCTGCTGGGGCTGGTCACCGTGCGCACCTACGCGGGCGCCCCGCCGGTGCCGGACCGGGTGGTGGATGCCCAGGGCACCCTCCTCTTCACCGGCGACGACATCCGCGCGGGGCAGGGGGTGTTCTTCAAGTACGCCCTCATGGAGCACGGCAGCCTGTGGGGGCACGGGGCCTACCTGGGTCCGGACTACTCCGCCGAGTACCTCCACCGCCTCGCGGAGATCGGACGCGACGTCCTTGCGCGGGAGCGCTTCGGGAGGGCCTACGCCGACCTGCGGCCGGAGGAGGCCCTGGGCGTGGGCGAAAGCCTCAAGGGGCTCCTCCGTGAGAACCGCTTCGAGGCGGCCACGGGCACCCTCGTGTTCACGGAGGCCGAGGCCGAGGCCCACCGCGTCCAGGCCCGGGAGTGGCGCGACTACTTCGCGGGGCCGGTGGCGGCGCCGGGGCTGCCCGCGGGCTACATTTCGGATCCCGGAGAGCTTCGGCGCCTGGACGACTTCTTCGCCTGGTCGGCCTGGGCCACCGTGGCCCAGCGTCCCGGGGCAGTCCATTCCTACACCAACAACTGGCCCTACGAACCCCTGGTGGGCAACCTGCCCACCACCTCCGCCTACGTGTGGAGCGCCATGAGCCTGGTGGTGCTCCTGGGGGGTCTGGGGCTCATCCTGTTCATCTTCGGCAAGTTCGACTACCTGGGCTGGGGCGGGGCGGGAAGCCATCGCCCCGGCGGGCCCGGCGCCCTGCACGGCTGGGCCCTTACGCCCAGCCAGCGCGCCCTGGGGCTGTACCTGGGCGTCGTGATGCTGCTCTTCCTGGCCCAGACGGCGCTGGGCGGGGCCCTGGCGCACTACCGCGTCGAGCCGGGCGCCTTCTACGGCATGGACCTGGCCCGGTGGCTGCCCTACAACCTGGCCCGCACCTGGCATCTCCAGCTGGCCATCTTCTGGATCGCCACCGCCTGGATCGCGGGGGGGCTGTTCCTGGCGCCCCTGGTGGGGGGGGCCGAGCCCTGGGGACAGCGGGCCGGTGTCCTGGCGCTGCTGGGGGCCTTGGTGCTGGTGGTGGTTGGCAGCATGGGAGGCGAATTCCTGGGCATCAACAACCACCTGGGCCAGCTCTGGTTCTGGCTGGGCCACCAGGGCAGCGAATACCTCGACCTGGGCCGCTTCTGGCAGGTGCTGCTCATCGTGGGGCTGGCCTTCTGGCTCTTCCTCATGGCCCGAGCCCTGTGGCCCGCCATGACCGGCGGCCAGGGCGAGCTGCCCGTGCTCTTCCTGCTGGCGGCATTGGCCATTCCTGTCTTCTACATCCCGGCCCTCTTCTACGGGCCCGGCACCTCCTTCGCCGTGATCGACAACTGGCGGTTCTGGATCATCCACCTCTGGGTGGAAGGGTTCTTCGAACTCTTCGCCACGGTGATGGTGGCGGTGATGTTCGTGCAGCTGGGGCTCATCAACCGCCTGGCGGCCACGCGCCTCATCTACCTGGACGCCATCCTCTACCTCGTGGGCGGCATCGTGGGCACCGGGCACCACTGGTACTTCACGGGGCAGGGCACGCTCAACATGGGGCTGGCGGCCTGCTTCAGCGCCCTGGAGGTCGTGCCCCTCACCCTGCTGACCCTGGACGCCTGGGACTTCATCCGGCTCCAGGAGCGGGATTGCGCGGAGTGCGGCTCGCCCCTGGCCCGGGCCCACGTGTGGCCCATCCGCTTCCTCATCGCCGTGGGCGTGTGGAACTTCGTAGGGGCGGGCGTCTTCGGGTTCCTCATCAACCTGCCGATCATCTCCTACTTCGAGGTGGGAACGACCCTCACGCCCAACCACGGGCACGCGGCGATGTTCGGCGTCTTCGGCATGCTGGCCCTGGCGGTGGTCTTCTTCTGCCTGCGGAGCCTGCGGGGCGACCGCGCCTGGGAAAAGGCCCAGGGCGCCATGCGCCTGGGGTTCTGGGGGCTGAACATCGGCCTGGGACTGATGATCGTGCTGGATCTCTTCCCGGGCGGCGTCATCCAGCTTTGGGATTCCCTGGCCAACGGCTACTGGCACGCGCGAAGGCTCACGTTCCTCATGGGCGGAACCTTCCATACCCTGGAATGGATCCGCATGGCCGCGGACCTCACGTTCCTGCTCGTGGGCGCCGTGCCGCTGTCCTATGCGGCGCTGCGGGTCCTCCTGTCACGAGAGGGATAGCATCTCTTTCACCGCGGCCACCACCTTGTCGCCGGTCACGGGCTTGTGGAGCACCGTGACCGGCGCGTGGGTGCGCAGGCGCTCCTCACGCGCGGGGTCGTGGGAGGCCGTGAGCAGAAGGACCGGCACCGTCCCCGAGTGGCGTCGCACCATGCGGATCACCCCCTGGCCGTCCACATGCGGCATGTTGTAGTCGGTGATCACCAGGTCGGGCGCGCAGGCCTTGACCCGCTCCAGCACCTCCAGGGCCGACAACGGCAGGAAATCCTCCACGGTGTGGCCCGCCTCCTCCAGGAACCCCCGGACCACCTGCCGGAAGAAGGCGCTGTCGTCGATCAGGAGGATGGTGGCCATGCAGGGATTTTACGCCAACGGAAGCTGGGATGGGGGCGGAACTGGACGCCGGGGGCCTGCCCTGGGAGGATCGTAGTCCCATGGACTATCGCACCACCAAGGCCTTCGATCACTTCCTCTCCGGGCTCGCCCAGGCGGAGCGGGATGCCGCCCTGCGGATCCTGCGCGACGAGACGGAGGGTATCCGCGCCCTGGCCCCGGGACCCGGACGGGCCCAGGAGATCCACCGGCGGGTGGACGAGGCCCTGGCGCGCTTCGCGGGCATGAGGCCCGACGTGGTCGGCCAGGTGCGCTGCGGCAAGGGCTGCGCCCATTGCTGCCGGCTGTGGGTGGGCGTCACCTGCGACGAGGCCGCCCTCCTCGCGGAGCGGGTGCGCGCGGGCGGGGCGCACCCGGACGCGGCCCGCATGGCGTTCCAGGCCACCTGGGCGTCCCCGGCGGACTTCATCGGCAAGCCCCGGGAGGAGGCCTCCTGCGTATTCCTGGGGCCGGACGGCGCCTGCACCGTGTATGAGGACCGCCCCTCCATCTGCCGGGCGGTGCTGGTGGCCAGCGACCCCGAGGCCTGCCGCGACGGGGACCTCTCCACCCGCATCACCGCGGTCATCAACCCCTACGTGGAGGTCCTGGTCTCCGCGGCCCTCACCGTGGACGCCGCAACGCACCCGCCGCCAGCACCGGGAAGGCACCTGGCGACGGAGCTGCTGGCGGCCTTGAACCCGCCTCAGTAGAGGAACATCGGCTTGCCTTCCACGTGGCGGACCTTGGGCCGGTAGTTGTCCTTGTCGTACAGTTCGGCCACGTCCACGCGCTTGAGGCCCTGGGTGAGGGTCGACATGGGGACGCTCGTGTACGTGCCGTTGCGAAGGGCCACGAGGCGGTTGCGCTCGCCGCCCTTGATGATGTTGATGGCGACGTTGGCGAAGTTCACCGCCACCATCAGGTCGAGGCTGTCCGGGGTGCCCGAGCGCATGAGGTAGGACACCTGCTGGTTCAGCACCTCCTCGCCCGTGAGCTTCTTCAGGGCCTCGCCCAGGATGTGGCCGATGCCGCCCAGCTTCTTGTGGCCGTAGGCGTCCTCCTCGCCGAACTCCACCGGCGTGCCGCCCACCATGTGGGCGCCTTCGCTCACGGTGATCATGGCGTAGTTGCTGGGGTTCCCACGCTTGTCCGCCATGACCTTCTCGGCCAGGCGGACGGGATCGAAGGGCACTTCGCTGATGAGCGCCCGGTCCACCCCGGCCAGGTAGGAGGCCAGCAGCGACGTCTCGCCGGAGTTGCGCCCGAACAGCTCCACAATGGCGATGCGCTCGTGGGATCCCGCGGAGGTGCGCAGCTGGTGGATGAATTCCACGCTGCGGGTCACGGCGGTGGAGAACCCGATGCAGTAGTCCGTCCCATAGATGTCGTTGTCCATGGTCTTGGGGATGGCCACGGTGGGGACGCCCTCCTGGTGCATGCGCTCGCCGAAGGAGAGCGTGTCGTCGCCGCCGATGGGAATCAGGATGTCGATGCCCAGGCGCTCGATGACCTTGAGGACGTGGGCCGTGAAGTCGAAGGGGCCCTGCTGGTCGGGCTCCAGGGTGGGCCGCAGGAAGGCCGGGACGTTGGCCAGGCGCACCTTGCCCGGGTTGGTCCGGCTGGTGTGCAGGAAGGTGCCTCCGGTGCGGTCCACGGTGCGGGTGTTCAGCTTGTCCAGGGGGATCACGCAGCGGGCGTGGGACTCGGGGTCGTCCAGGTCGTATTCCAGGAGGCCCGCCCAGCCGCGGCGGATGCCCAGGACCTCGAAGCCCTCCTCGATGGCGCGCTGGACCAGCATCTTGATGCAGGGATTGAGGCCGGGTACGTCGCCGCCGCCGGTCAGGACACCAATTCGCATGGGAAACCTCCTCGCAACGGGGACCTGCTGGGTAGGACCGAACCGATGGTACTACGCGGGCAGCCGCCGTGCGCCGATTTCCCCGGGCGGCTCAGCCGTTCACGTGGCGCAGGGTGGCCTCGGGATAACGCAGGCCGGCGGCGGCCCCCTGGGGGGCGATGGCCTCCAGGCGCGCCAGGTCCTCGGCGGTGAGGACGATGGCCAGGGCCGCCAGGTTCTCCTCCAGGTGGTCGCGGCGCGTTGTGCCGGGGATGGGCACGATGTCCTTGCCCTGGGCCATGACCCAGGCCAGGGCCAACTGGCTCGCCTTGACGCCGCGCTCCTGGGCCATGCGCTCCACCTCCCGCACCAGGTCCAGGTTGCGGGTGAAGTTTTCGCCCTGGAAGCGGGGGGCGTTGCGCCGGTAGTCGCCTTCGGGGATGTCGGCGGGGGTCTTGAACCGGGCCGTGAGAAAGCCCCGGCCCAGGGGGCTGTAGGCCACGAAGGAGATTCCCAGTTCCCGGACGGTGGGGAGCACCTCGTCCTCGGGGTCCCGCGTCCACAGCGAGTATTCCGTCTGCAGGGCCGAGATGGGATGCACCGCATGGGCCCGGCGCAGGGTGGCCGGCGAAGCCTCGGACATGCCCAGGTAGCGGACCTTCCCGGCCTTCACCAGCTCGGCCATGGCCCCGACGGTCTCCTCGATGGGCACGGTGCGGTCCACCCGGTGCTGGTAGTAGAGGTCGATGACGTCCACGCCCAGCCGGCGCAGGGAGGCGTCGCAGCAGGCCCGGACATAGTCGGGGCGGCCGTTCACGCCCAGGAAGGCGCCGTCCTCGCCCCGCATGTTGCCGAACTTGGTGGCCAGCACCGCCTCGCCGCGCCGGGTCCTGAGGGCACGGCCCACCAGGGCCTCGTTGGTGAAGGGGCCGTACATGTCCGCGGTGTCCAGGAAGTTGAGTCCCAGGTCCAGGGCGTGGTTGAGGGTGGCGATGGCCTCCTCCTCGGAGGCGCCCTTGTAGAACTCGCTCATGCCCATGCAGCCGAGGCCGAGGGCGGAGACGCTGAGATCGGAATGGCCGAGGGTGTGCATTCGCATGGGAGCTCCGGGTCAGGTGGACGAGGATAGCAAAATCCCAACCCATTAATTCGGTAATGGATACACTGGGGACCCGGGGAGGTGGCCCATGAGTCTCGCTCGATCCAGGATCACGGCGCAGGGGCAGGTCTCCGTGCCCGCCGCCGTCATGCGCAAGTTCGGTTTCGCGCCCGGGGATTTCATCGACTGGGACGTGCGGGACGGAATGCTGACGGTCCGCAAGGTGGGCAAGTATTCCCTGGGCGACGTGGCCACGGCCCTGGATCTTCAGGAGGGCGTGCTGCACAAGACCGGCCCCGAACTCCTGGAAGGCGTCAAGGAACGCATGAGGAGGCGCCATGCGGTCCGTTGACGCGTCCCTTCTCCTCGGCAGCCTCGCGGGAGGTGCGGGCGCGGCGGCGGCGGAGGCCTTCATCCGCAACGAGGGGCCCGTGTGGATCTCCCACCTCGTCCTCGCGGAGACCGTGCGGGTGCTGGAAGCCGGCTACGGCCGCACCCGGGACCAGATCGCCCAGGCTCTGGAGATGGTCCTGGACAACCGCGACCTCGTCCTGGAGGAGCCCTCGGTGCCCCGGGCGGCGCTGGAAG
The DNA here is from genome assembly GCA_002298155.1 of Holophagaceae bacterium UBA706. Taxonomy (GTDB): domain Bacteria; phylum Acidobacteriota; class Holophagae; order Holophagales; family Holophagaceae; genus Mesoterricola. Next base: position 18,226 of record DBME01000187.1, read on the forward strand.
GATACAAGGCCGGCCTGGATTTCGAGGACGCCTTGACGCTGGAGGCGGCCCGCCGCGCAGGCCACCTTCCCCTGGCCTCCCTGCGCCCCGACTGGCGCGGGGTTCCGGGGGTCGTCCACCCTGGGGCATAATAGCTTCTGATAGGAGTTCCACCATGCGCATCCGCACCCTCGCGTTCAGCCTCATCGCCCTGGCGGCCTTCGCGGCCCCCAATCCCAAGGTGAAGTTCACCACCAACCTGGGCAGTTTCACCCTGGAGCTGGACCCCGAGGCCGCGCCCAAGACCGTGGCCAACTTCCTGGGCTACGTGAAGAGCGGCCACTACAAGGGCACCACCTTCCATCGCGTCATCGCCAAGTTCATGGTCCAGGGGGGCGGCATGACCGCCGATGGCGCCGAGAAGCCCACCAAGGCCCCGATCCCCAACGAGGCCCAGCATGCCCAGGAGAAGGGCTGGCGCAACGTCCGCGGCACCGTGGCCATGGCCCGCACCGGCGCCCCCCACAGCGCCACCTCGCAGTTCTTCGTGAACGTGGTGGACAACCCCTTCCTGGATTACCCCGGCCAGGACGGCTGGGGCTATTGCGTCTTCGGCAAGGTGGTCGACGGCATGGACACCGTGGACAAGATCCGCGACGTGAAGACCGCCGCGGACCGCCCCGTGAAGCCCGTCATCATCACGGGCGCCGTCGTGGAAGGCCAGTCCGCCAAGGCCCCCGCCAAGACCGGCAAACACAAGAAGTAGTCTTCACTCAGCCTTCGGTCTTCCTGGGCAGGACCCCGTCGCGCGCGAGGTCCGCCCGGGCCTGCCGTTCGCAGTCGGGGCAGATGCCGTGGCTGAACTGGGCGTGGGAATGCTCCTGGATGTAGCGTTCGAGCTGGTTCCAGAACCCGTCGTCATCCCGGATCTTTTTGCAGTAGCAGCAGATGGGCACCAGGCCGCTGAGGGTCCTCACTTCGCCCATGGCCTGGGTCAGCTCCGCGTTGGCCAGGAGCAGCTCGGAGGTGCGCAGGTCCACGAGGCCTTCCAGGCGCAGGCGGTCCCGGGTCAGCGCCGCCGTGCGCCAGCGCGCAGCGGCGAGGGCGAGGCCCAGGGTGAGGGCGGCCCAGAGGAGGAGGCCCCAGGTGCGCAGGTACCACGGGCGCAGGATGCGGAACGGGAAGGACAGCGTCGGGCCCAGAAGTCCGTCCTGGCGCGCGGCGCGGGCCTCCAGCCGGTAGACGCCGGCGCCCAGGCCGGGAAAGCGCAGGGTGCCCCCCTCCAGGGGCCGCCAACGGTCGTCCAGTCCAACCAGGCGGGTCTCCACTCGGAGATCCTCGACGCCCTCGACGAGGGGGAGGCGCAGGTCGAAGGCCACGCCCTTGGTGCGTGCGGGGACCACCGCGCCGGAGGACAAGGGCCTCCCCTCGCCGTCCTGGGCCTGGAAACCCGACAGGGCGGGGGGGTCGGCCACGGGCCGGTAGAAGCGCGGCGTGAAGCGCAGCAGGCCTGAGATGGTGCCGATGTGGAGCGAACCGTCGGGCTCGCCGTAGACGCTGTTCCCGAAGAACTGGTCCACGGGCAGTCCCGACGCGCGGGTGTGGTGTTCGGCCCGCTTGCCGTCCCAGCGCACCACGGAGTAGCCGGAGGTGAGCCACACGACGCCCTTGGGGTCGGTCCAGCCGCCGGAGGCACCCTGGGCCGTGAGGGGGTGGTCCTTGCCGAAGGTGCCCACGACCTTCCAGCCCGAGGCGTCCCGGGCGAGGCGCGTGATGGCGTTGGAATCGTCATGGAGGATCCAGAACTCGCCGTTGGGCCCCTGGAAGGCGCCCGCCACATCGTCCGCGGCCAGACCCTGGGCGGTGCCCATGGGCTGCCAGGCGCCGCCTGAACGGTGGAACAGACCCTTGGGCGAGGTGGCCCACAGGGTGCCGTCCGGGGTGCGGGCCAGGAAGTCCACCAGCATGGCCGGGTCCGCCCCGGGCAGGACGATGCGCTCGGCCAGGAAACCGTCGCCCTTGGGGGTGATGCGGAAGAAGCCCTTCATCGTTCCGCAAAGCAGCTCGTCCGGCCCCGTCCACAGCAGGGTAAGAGCCCAGGAGCCGGTGGGAAAGCCCTCGATCCGGGGCTTGGCGGCCGTGCCGTTCCTGGGGATGCACAGCACCGCGGTGTCGCTGGCCCAGGGCGGGTTGCCGCAGGTCCAGATCTCGCCCCCGGGCCGTTCCGCCAGGCTGAAGAGGGCCCAGCCATCCGTGCCCGGAACGAGGCCCCAGGGGCCCTTGTCCTGGCGGTAGAGGCCGTCGTGGGTGCCCGCGTAGAGGCGCCCGTCGCCCAGGCGCGTGACGGTGAAGGCCATGGCCCGGGGCAGGCCCTGGGGCCGCTCCTCCACGCACCAGAGGAAACCGCCCTTCATGCGCTGGAAGCCGTCGGCGGAGATGGTCCAGAGGGAGCCCTGGCCGTCGAAGACGATGGGCCAGTAGGCGTGGTGCCCGTAGAGGCCCTCGCGCTCCGTGATGCGGGTGACCAGGTCGCCGTCGATGCAGGCCAGCCCCTCGGGGCCGTTGGTCCACATGCGGCCGAAGGCGTCCTCCTCGAGGCTCACGAACGAGTTGCGGGTGAAGCCCAGGCGGGGGCCGAAGCGGCTCCGGGTGGGCTGGACCCGGACGAGGTCGCGGTCGGAGCGCACCCAAAGGGCGCCGCGGTTGTCCCGCTGGACATCCCAGGGGCGGCCTTCCAGGAACCCGCGCAGGGGCTCGATGCGCCAGGACGTTCCGTTCCAGATGGCCAGGCCGGAGTCGCCCACCAGGAGGCGCTCGTCGCCCCGGGGAGCCTTCCATCCCTTGACCCAGGTACCGGGGCCGGGGGAGGGCAGGATGACGGGGGCGCCGGTGCCGTGGATGGTGAGGACGCCGTCGGAGACGACGCCGAAGCCTTCGTTGCGCATGGGCAGGAAGCTGCGCGCGGGATCCGGGGCGGGGAGTCCCGGCAGGAGCTTCAGGCCGGCCCGGCCCAGCCGGCACCAGGTGGTCCCGGCCCGGAACCAGAGGCCGGTGGAGGGTTCGGGGAACACGGGCCCGATGGCCCCCGAGGGAATGCCGTCGGAGGCGTCCAGGGGCCGGTAGCCCCCGGCGTCGAAGAGCCAGATGGCGCCCTGGTTGAGGAACCAGAAACCGCCGCTGCCGTTGGGCACGGGCCTGGAGGCGGTGCCGAGGTGCTGGCCCGGGGACGGGGGGAAGGTGTGGAAGCCAAAGCGTCCCGGCGAATCCTGGGCGCCCAGCACCGCGAAGGCCAGGACGCACAGGAGAAAGCGAAGGATGGATCGGCCACGCATTGGAGCCCTAGCTTGAAGGAAGCCCAGCCCCGGGAGGCTGCCAGGCTGGCTATTGGGTTCCCAATAATCTAGACCAAATAGGAACGGGCGCCCAGGTATCTGTCGCGGTAATAGGTGTCTCCAAGCCGGTCCTTGGCGATGCGCCGGCCCCGGTTGGGAGCATGAATAAAGTAGTCATCTCCGATATAGATCCCCACATGACTCACGTCGCCGGTGCCCGTGGTGGCGAAGAACACGAGGTCGCCGGGCCGGAGGCGGTCCCCGGGGACCTTCTCTCCCGCCTCGAACTGCTCCCGGGTGGAGCGGGGCAGCCGCAGGCCGTTGAGGCGGTAGACCGCCATGGCCAGCCCGCTGCAGTCGAACCCCCTGGCGGTGGTTCCCCCCCAGAGGTAGGGCACGCCCAGGTAACTGCGGGCGGTCTCCACGAGATTGGCGCGCAGGCCCTCCGCGTCCGCGGGTGCGGGGCGGGCCATGGGCGGCTCCTCGGGGGCCACCACGTAGAACTCCTGGATCACCCCGGAGGCGCGCAGTGCCTCGGCGCGCTTGCGCGCGGCGTCCTTGGTGGGGAAGTCGCCGAAGCGCACCCGGAAGAGGCCGGGCTGGGCGGCGTAGTAGACCGCGTCCAGGCCCCGGGCCTGGAGGGTCTCGGCCAGGCGGGAGGCGTTCTCCACCTGGGCGAAGGCCCCGGCCTGGATGGTGAACCCCAGGCGCGCCAGGGGCGCCGCCGCCGTCTGCGCCTTGCGGGGCGCGGGCGGGGCCGGCGGGGCGGTCCTGGGTCCCGCACACCCGGTGAGGATCAGGCCGGCCAGGGCGGCATGGAGGACGCGGCGCATGGGGACTCCTGGATGGGAATCAGTCTACGCCCAGCTGAACTTCTTCACAGCGATCAGGAAGCATCCGGCGGTCCAGGCCGCCACCACGGCCAGGCCCAGGCCGTGCTCCGATAGGTTGGCGCCGTCGTTGAACACCGCGCGCAGGGCCTTGAGGTAGGGGGAGAGGGGCAGGGCGATGACGGCCTGCTGCAGCCAGCGGGGGGCGGAGTCCAGGGTGAAGTAGACGCCCGAGAGGAACATCATGGGGAAGAAGAAGACGTTGGAGATGGCCCCGTAGCCTTCGGAGGTGCGCGCGAAGCCCGACAGGGCGAAGCCCATGGCCATGAAGCAGGCGCAGCCCAGGGTCAGCACCAGGGCCAGGAGCAGGTAGGAGCCCTGGTTGGCGATGCCGAAGAAGAGGTACCCCACCAGGAGCAGGATGGCGGCCTGGGCGAAGGAGACCGTGAGCCGGTGCAGCACCTGCCCCGCCAGGAAGACCCACTTGGGCAGCGGGGTCACGGCCAGGCGCCGGAACTTGCCCTTCTCCCGGTACGACACGTTCACCATCCCGACGCTGAACAGGCCCATGGTGAGCATGTTGAGTCCCAGGAGGCCCGGCAGGAGGAAGGCGGCGTAGTTGGAGGCGTGGGCGTGGCCGGGGCTTTCCAGGACCACGGGCAGGAACCGGGCCTCCTGGCCCTGGCGGCGCATCTGGTCGGCGAGGCTGGCCTCCTGCACGAGCTGGGCCACCATCTGCCCCTGCATCATGAGGTAATTGTTCACCTTGAGGCGCAGGCCCTGCGGGCCCCCTTCCAGCTGGGCGGAGGTGTCCCCCTTGCGCCAGCGGGCCTCGGCTTCGGCCGGGGTGAGCTTGAGGGCCTTGACGGGCATCCGTTCCAGGGCCGTGAGCAGCCCCGGCGCGGCTTCCGCGGCCTGGGTGGTGACCACCAGGGTCATGGTGGGCGTGGCGCCGGGCCGGAAGATCGTGCCGAAGCCCAGGAGCATGAGCACCGGGAAGGCCACGGTCCAGAACATGGCCACGCGGTCGCGGCTGTAGAGCTTCCATTCGATGATGAACTGACGAAGGAGCAGCATGGGATCCTCGGCTGGGTTTCAGTCGCGCAGGCTGCGGCCGGTGAGGTGGAGGAAGACGTCTTCCAGGGTGGCCCGGCGCACGTGGATCTGGAGGTAGGAGACCTGTTCGGCGGCCTCGAGGATGGCGGGCAGGAGGGCCTTGGGATCCCGGGTGGGGATCTCCCACAGGTCGCCGCGGGCGGTGACGGGCACGCCCAGGACGCCGGCGAAGGCGGATGGGTCGGGGGCCGCGCCATCGAAGGCCAGCTCCACGACGCTGGGGATGGCCAGCCCCTGGATGAGGCCCATGGGGGTGCCGGCGGTGAGCACCCGGCCATGGTCCATGATGGCCAGGCGGTCGCAGAGGGCTTCGGCTTCGTCCATGTAATGCGTGGTGAGGATGACCGTGCGGCCCTCGCCGCGGATCCTGCGCACCACGTCCCACAGGGAGCGCCGCGCCTGGGGATCCAGGCCCGTGGTGGGCTCGTCCAGGAAGACCAGCTCGGGGTCGTTGACCAGGGCCAGCGCCAGGGCCAGGCGCTGCATCTGGCCGCCGGAGAGGGTGATGTGGTAAGCGTCGGCCTTGTCCGTGAGCTGCACCAGGTCCAGCAGCTCCACGGCGCTGCGGCTGCGGGGGTAGTAGCTGCCGTAGAGGGTGAGGGCCTCGCGGGGGGTGATCTTGTTGAACAGGCTGGTGCTCTGGAGCTGCACGCCGATGCGCGCCCGGATCTCCTTGCCGTGGTGACGCCAGTCCAGGCCCAGGATCTCGATCTCGCCGCCGTCGGGGGGCGTGAGGCCCTCGATCATCTCCAGGGTGGTGGTCTTCCCGGCGCCGTTGGGGCCCAGGAGGCCGAAGACCTCGCCCCGCGCCACCTCCAGGTCCAGGCCGTCCACGGCGAGGACCTTGGGGTACTGCTTCTTCAACTGGCGGACCTTCAGGGCGGCATCGTGGGTCATGGCGTTCCGATGGGCGGGGCGTGGTGGACGGGGGGCGCGGCGGTTCGTCCCCCAGGATGACAGGCGGCCGCGTTGCGATCCAATCTCAAATCAGACCTTCCAGAGCGTCCAGTCCGGCTGCGCCTGCGCCAGAGCTTCGGCGGCGG
>DBME01000315.1:0-1397 GCA_002298155.1 Holophagaceae bacterium UBA706
TCCTCCCGGTCCAGGAGCTTCAGGGCCTCCCGGGCCACAGCCATGGGCCTGGCCTGACCGAAGAACCCCGAGTTCACGAACTGCAGCACTCTGGCCGCCAGGCCCGGATCGACCAGAACGAGGTCCTGGAACACCGACGGGGCCGCGGCAGGGTCGTTGAGGAAGGCCTTCACCCGGTGGCATGTGACGGGGCTGCCGGGAAGCTGGACCGTGCCGGCCACCGCCTCCCGGAGCCCGTCCAGGGGCAGCGCGCACACCTCGGCCACCTGGACCACCACCTCCAGGAGCTGCTCGGGTTCGCAGGGCTTGGACAGGAACCGGTGCGCGTGGCGGGTGGCCGCGTGGATCATCACCGGGTCCTGGTGGCCGGAGAGCACGACGCGGGCCGTGCCGGGGTGGTGCGCGCGCGTCCAGGCCAGGAGCTCGGTGCCGTCGAACCCGGGCATGTAGAGGTCGGTGACCAGGACGTCGAAGGGCTGTGCCTCCATGCGCGCCAACGCCTCCTTCCCGGACAGGGCGACCACCACCTCCCAGGTGCTCCGCATGCGGCGGAGCATGCGCTCCAGGGCCAGCAGGATCAGCTGCTGGTCGTCCACGAGGAGAACGCGAAGCCGCGGCAAGGGGCCTCCGGGGTCAGGGAGCGGGGCGCCGGGTGGGGACCCGGAGGATGAAGACCGAGCCGTGGCCCAGTTCCGTCTCGAAGGCGACGGTGCCCTTGTGGCGTTCCACCACGACGTTGTGGACGATGGCGAGACCCTGGCCGGTGCCCTTGCCCACGGACTTCGTGGTGAAGAAGGGGTCGAAGATCCGGGACCGCACGTGCTCGGGAATGCCCGTGCCCGTGTCCCGCACCCGGATCTCCACGATGCCGTCGGCGTGGGTCGTGGAGATGGTGATGGTGCCCTTGCCCTCCGAACCGTGGATGGCGTCGCCGATGGCATGGGCGGCATTGATGATCAGGTTGAGCAGGGCCTGATTGATCTCGCTGGGGTGGCACAGCACCTGGGGCAGGGCGGGATCCAGCTCCAGGACCAGGTCCGCCACGTACTTCCATTCGTTGCGCGAGACCGTCACGGTGCTCTCGATGGAACGGTTGAGATCCACGTCCACCATGTTGTCCGTGCCGGGGTGGGAGAAGTCCTTCATGGCCCGCACGATGCGGGTCACCCGGGCCAGCCCTTCCAGGGACTGGTCGATGGCCCGGGGGATCTCGTCGCGCAGGAAGGGCAGGTCCGCCTCCTCCCGCGCTTCGGCCACCGGTCCGGGCAGGGGCCCGGGTCCCAGGGCCTGCTCCTGCGCGTCCAGGACGTTGAACACGTCCCGGAAGGCGCCGGCTAGGAACGTGGTGTTGTCGCCGATGTACTGGGTGGGCGTGTTGATCTCGTGGGCGATGCCGG
>DBME01000315.1:1456-15240 GCA_002298155.1 Holophagaceae bacterium UBA706
ATCTCGTCCGGGTCGGACAGGTCCAGGGGCCTCCCGATCATGCGGCACCAGAACATGGAGCCGTCCCCGCGGCGGAGCTGCCAGGTGATGTCCGTGAAGTCGCCGCCCTGCATGGCGGGGTAGGCCGCGCGGCCCATCTCCTCGAAGGAGGCGTCGTCGGGGTAGGCGATGCGCATGGATGCGCCCAGGATCTGGTCCATGGGCCGGCCCATGATCTCCCCCAGACGGGAATTCGCCCACTCGAAGACCCGCTTGCGCACGTAGGCGATGCCCAGGGACGAGTGCTCGAGGATCAGGTTCTTGATGGCGTGGGCCTTGATGAGCTCCAGGTCGGCCTGGAGGCGTTCGGTGACGTCCCGGGCCACGATCACGGCCATTTCGGGGGAGCCCCCGCCCACCCGTGCCGCCCGGCATTCGAAGTGCCGCCAGCTGCCGTTCCGGTGGCGCATGCGGAACTGGGTCGTGGCTTCCTTGCCGCTCTGGAAGAGCTCCTCCAGCTCCCCGCGGATCCGCTCGCGGTCCCCGGGGTGGAGCAGGGCGCCCGCGTGGATCCCCGAAAGATCCTCCAGGGTGTAGCCCAGGGCCCGGGCATAGGCGTGGTTCTGATAGACGCGCCGGCCGTCCCGGGTGGTGACGGAGACCAGGTCGCCGGCGTACTCGGAGATGAGGCGGAACATCTCCTGGTTCTCCCGCAGGCCCTGCTCCGTGCGCAGGAGGGCGCACTGCCAGGCCCGCCGTTCCATGGCGTGGCGCGCGGCCCGCTCCAGGAGGGGCCCATCCAGGGAACCTTTGGCGAGCACGTCCTGGGCCCCGGCCCGCAGGGCCTGGAGGGCCATGGCCTCGTCGGCGTCCCCGGCGAGGATGATGACGGCGGGACCCTCCGCGGCCCCGCAGATCCCCTCCAGGGCCTCCAGGCTATGGCTTCCCGGAAGATCGGCATCCAGAAGCACCAGGTCCATGCCGCCCAGGGCGATGCGCTCCAGCCCCGAATCCAGCGAACCCGCGGCGTGCAGGGAGGCACCGGGCATCCCGGGGGCCAGCATCCCCTGGAGCACGGCCACGAACCCGGGGTCGTCCCCGAGGATCAGGATGCGTCTGGGCGTGGCAGGTGAGGCTTCGCTCATGAAGTACGACCTATCCAGGTGTATCGTCCATCCCGGCTCGGGGTTGAAATTCATGCCCATATACCAGCCTACGCTAGATACAGTAGACGCCAGGGAGCGCCATGGCCGCGAAAACCCGGATTCTCTTCGTCGACGATGAACCATTGGTTCTCCAGGGCTTCCAGCGGCTCCTGCGGAACATGCGGAGCGTCTGGGACATGGTTTTCGTGGACAGCGCCTTCAAGGGCCTGGAGGCCCTGGCCGAGGCCCCCTTCGACGTGGTGGTCGCCGACATGCGCATGCCGGGCATGGACGGGGCGGAATTCCTGAATCGCGTCATGCGGGAGCATCCCACCACCATCCGCATCGTCCTGTCGGGCCAGGCCGACTCCGACCTCCTCCTCAAGGTCGAGGGCGCCGCCCACCAGTTCCTTTCCAAACCCTGCGACCCGGAGATCCTGCGTTCGGTGATCCTCGCCGCCACGGACATCGGGGGCCGCATCCGCAGCGACGAGGTCCGCAAGGTCCTGGGCGGCATCGCGCATCTGCCGGTGATTCCCGCCGTCTACCAGGAGCTGGTGGTCATGGTGGAGGCGGAGGCGACCACCGTGGAGGACCTTGGCCGCGTGGTGCAGCGGGATCCGGGCATGACCGCCAATATCCTGAAGCTCGTCAATTCCGCCTATTTCGGCCTCCGGCAGCGCGTGTCGGACCCCTCCGAGGCCGTTTCCTTCCTGGGGGTGGAGACCCTCAAGTCCCTGGCCCTGGTCCACGGGATCTTCCAGCAGGTGGCGGGATTCCCCACCTGGTTCAACGGCGGCCACCTGTGGCGGCACAGCCTGGAGACCGCCACCGTGGCGCGGGATATCGCCCGTTCCGAGGGGCTGGGCCCCGCGGTGGAGGCGGACTGCTTCACCGGGGGCCTCCTGCACGACGTGGGCCTGCTGATCCTGGCCTCGGGGCTCCGGGAGGACTACCGCCAGGTGTACGAAACGCTCCGTGCCGATCCCGGGGACGTGCCCGAGGCCGAACTGCGGATCCTGGGCGTGCACCACGGGGAGGTGGGCGCGCATGTCCTGGGCCTGTGGGGCCTCCCGGTCTCCGTGGTGGAATCCGTGGCCCGCCACCACCATCCGCCCGCCGACGCGGGCCTGTGCCCCGCACTGGTGGTCTATGCGGCGGAGTTCCTCTCGTCGGTGCAGGGGGACCGGAAGGTCTTCGGGCTGTCCCGGGAGGAGGAAGTGACGATACCGCCGGTCCTGGCACCCTGGGCGGGGCGTTGGGGACGGATCATGGAGAAGGTGCAGGATGCGGGCGGACCCAGTTAGCTAGGCAGCTTGACACGAAACCACCAGCTTCTGGAGGTGCTCGGCCGAAGCCAGGATGTGCTTCCAGGGGGAGGGGTCCGCGGGCTCCATGGCAAGCGCATCTCCGCCTGGAGGAGGATGCCGCCGATGGGGTTCTTGAGGTCATGGAGGAGGAAGGCCTCGAGCTTCTCCCGCATTTCACGCGTCCGCAGGATGAGTTCGTTCTGGGCCTGGACGGTGGCTACGCTCACCTGCAGGTCGGCCACGAGGCCCCGGATGCGGATGAGGGCCTTGACCCGGAGCAGGAGTTCCTCCGTGCGAACCGGCTTGGTGAGGAAATCGTCGGCCCCGCATTCCATGGCTCGCGCGTAGAGTTCGCCCTCCTGCGAACCCGTCAGGATGAGCACCGGCGTCTTGGCCCAGCCCGGCAGGGCCTGGAGCCTGCGGCACGTTTCAAGTCCGTCCATGCCTGGCATCACCAGGTCCAGGATCACGAGGTCCGCGGTGCTGTCCGCGGCGAAGGACAGAGCGGCCGGGCCGTCGTTCACGCAGTGGGCCAGGTAGCCGGCGTGCTCCAGCTGGCGTTTCAGCGACAGGCACACAGCGCGGTCATCATCCACGATGAGGACGGTTTCCCTAGAACCCCATTCGGTCGACATGGCTGTCCTTTGGTTTTCCCAACATCATGGCATGACTGGACCGGCGATGTTTCCATGCCATCCTGTCGGCCACGGAGGGCGCATGGGTTCCATCCTGCTGAACAAGGTCCTCGCCGCCGAGGCGCCCGACGAGGCCTGGTTCGAGGGAGTGCTCCGGTGGGTCCTGGATGCCGATCCCGAGGGAGGCGCCCACGCTCCCCGGTGCCGGCACCTGCAGGAGCTGGAGGAACAGCTCCAGGTCCATCCCCGGGGCCCGGAATGGCGGGCCCGGATCCAGGCCGTGTGGCGCCACACCAGCGCCGTGGGCCTCCTTGCCGACGCGGGCCTGCCCCGGCACGGGGCCTTCCTCCGCGAAGCGCTGGAACTCCTCGTGGACCGTATCGTCCCCAGCCTCGATGCCGAGAACGACCTTTCGGCCCTCCTCCACCGCCTGGAACTGACGGAGCGGGATGCCGACTGGCTGGAGAGCCTCCCCTGCGCCACCTCCCTGTGGGAGGAGCTGCTGGCCATCCCCGCCGAGGCGAGGTGGGACGCCGTGCAGCTGCTGGCGCACCGCGCCGCGGGGCTGGGCCTCGCCCAGGACATCCTGGCCGTCGGCTCCCGGCACCGGGAACTGGATTCACCCTTCGCGCGGTTGCCTGAAGCCGTGGCGGCCCTCCGCCAGGGCGAGGATCCCGGATGGGACGGCCTGCTGGAGGCCTGCGCGCAAAGGCTCGCCGCCGCCCTGGATCACCTGGAGATCCACGGCATCAGCACCGAGCTGGTCTACCGCCTCGACCTCCTGGAGGCCCACCTGGCCCGCATGTCCCGGCTCGTGGACGTGGAGCGGGGCAGGGTGGATGGCCGGACCTTCGCCGCCGAAGTCGTGCGTAGCAAGGCCCGGGCCCGCAGCCTGGGGGTTCTGGTGAAGGGTAGCGTCCGCCTCATGGCCCGCAAGGTCGTGGAGCATACCGGGGCCACCGGCGAGCACTACGTGGCCATGACGCGCGAGGAATGGTCGAGCACCTTCCGCTCCGGAGCCGGGGGCGGCGCCCTGACCGCCTTCACGGCCCTGCTGAAGTACGCCATCGCCGGCGCCGCCCTGGCCCCCCTCATGGCCGGGTCCGCCTTCGCGGCCAACTACACCCTCAGCTTCCTGGCCATGCAGTTCGCGGGTTTCACCCTGTCCTCGAAGCAGCCCGCCATGACCGCCGCCAGCCTCGCCGGGGCCCTGGAGGACCGCCATTCCCGCACCCGGCTCAAGGAGCTGGTGGCGGGCATCGCCCGGAGCCAGGCCATGGCCACCGCCGGCAACGTCCTGGTGACCCTCCCGGCTACCCTCGCCCTGGCGCTGCTCTGGCGCTGGCTCGTCGGGCGCCCCTTCGTGGACCCCGCCACCGCCGCCCACAGCCTGCATGGCATGCATCCCTTTCGTTCCTGGACCGTTGTCTTCGCCATCCTCACCGGTGCCATGCTCTGGTTGGCCAGCCTCGCCGCTGGGTGGGCCGCCAACTGGAGCGCCTTCCGCCGTCTTCCGGAAGCCGTGGCCGCGCACCGCCGTCTGCGCTACTTCCTGGGCGCCGACGGCGCCGCGTGGCTGGGCGCGCAGGTGGGCCGCCATTTCAGTGGGGCCGTGGGCTATGTGGCCCTGGGCTTCCTCCTGGGTTTCGTGCCCGTGGCCTTCACCTTCGCGGGCCTGAACGTGGAAGTGCGCCACGTGACCCTCAACGCGGCCTCCCTGGCCCTCTGCGCCGTCCAGGACGCCCCCCGCTGGGCGGACATCGCCTGGGGTCTGGCAGGGATCCTCGTCATCGGCGCCTGCAATTTCAGCGTCTCGTTCTACCTGTCCCTCCGGACGGCGATGCGTGCCCGGGGAATCACGGGAAAGGAGCATCTCCTGGTCTGGCTATGGAAGGAATTCCTGCGGGAACCCATGACCTTCCTGGGGCCGCCGGCGCGATGAAAGGGAAGCTTTCAGGAAATAAGACGATAACGGCATCTGGTATCATCGAGGATGAATTTAGAATTAATTCATTCATTCAGCATCAGATTATGCAATCAATTCAGGGTAATACGTGAAAGCTAAGCCACTCGAACAAGCAACCGGTTTCCTCCAACGCCTCGTCTACATTCATTTATTCCTATCTTTTATCTTTTCTCAGCGATCTCAGCGCCTCCGCTTTCTCAGCGATTAATTTTTTTTGTTGGTTGTTGTGGCGCCAGTAATTCTTGCGCCGACACACAAATGCAAATAATGACTTATCGCGGAGAAGGCTGAGGCGCTGAGGACGCTGAGAAAAGATAACTGAATGATTGAATTCCAATGCGCATCATCCACCCTGAAAGGGTTCTTGATCTTGAATCTTAAGCAACCAGAAGGTCTTTTATATGTATATAAATAAGAACAAAATTAATATTTTTTAATAAATTCTTACACCCTGATTGAAAATTTTGATCCCTAGTTTGAAAAACAACTGAAAATTCTGCTTGTTACAACGCCTATTCCCTAGGTCCCTTCCACCCCCCGGGCTAGCATCGACCCGCCCCCTGGAGGTGGGCATTCATGAACCTTCGCTTCCGCATTGCCGCTCTTTCCTGCCTTGGCCTGGTTTTCGCCCCCGCCCTGCTCGCCCAGTCCGGCGCCATGGCCCCGCCCCCGCTCATGCTGTTCGTGCGCGAGGAGGTGAAGCCGGGCCGGGGCGCCGCCCATGAAGCCACCGAGGCCGCCTGGACCCAGGCGCTCATCAAAGGCAAATCCGCTGATCACTACCTGGGCATGTCCTCCATGACCGGTCCCTCGGAAGCCTGGTTCATCATGGGCTACCGCAACTACGCCGAGTGGGAGTCCCGCCAGAACGAGTTCGACAAGAGCCCCATGCTCAAGAAGGAAGTCCAGAAGATCGCCCAGCAGGACGGCGACCTCCTCTCGGGCACCCGCACCTTCCTGGGGGCCTACCGCCAGGACCTGAGCTTCGGCCCCGACGTGGAGATCGGCAAGATGCGCTACTTCCGCATCCGCATCTTCCGCATCAAGCCCGGCCAGAACAAGGCATTCGAAGACGGCGTGAAGGTGGCGCTGGACGCCTACAAGAAGAGCGGCTACCCCGCCTCCTTCGCCTTCTACGAAGTGAGCGCGGGCATGGGGTCGCCCAGCTTCGTGGTGCTCCGGCCCATGAAGTCCCTGGCGGACATGGACGTGCTGGACACGGCGGACAAGGCCTTCCAGGAGGCCCTGGGCGAGGAGGGGCGCAAGACCATGCAGAAGGTCTTCGCCGAAACGGTCAACATGGTGGAGAACCAGCTCTTCGCCATCAATCCCAAGCTGAGCTTCCCGGGGCCGGCGACCATCGCCAGCGATCCGGCCTTCTGGACGCCCAAGCCGGTGAAGGAACCCGCCGCCAAGTGAGGCGGGTCAACCTGGAAGCTCCTCCATCAGAATGGTATAGGCCGCCAGCGGCGCGGCCACGGCCAGGGCGGGGCTGAGTTCGGTGGTCATGTCCTGGGGCAGGGCGATGGACAGGGTGTAGAGCACCATGTCCGGGGGTTCCTGCCCCAGGAGGTAGAAGCTGTCCAGGAGGTCCTTCAGGCCGATGTCGTGGGCCGCGAGGCTGGAGGGGAAGTCGCTGGCGTACTTCGGGACGATGCGCTGGAGGGTGCCGGGGGGGTTCCCGTCGGCGGTGGCGTCCACCAGGATGATCCGCCGGGCCTCCTGCATGGGTTCCAGCAGCACGAGGCTGCCGGTTCCGCCGTCAAGGTACTGCACGCCGGGAGGGGCCGGGGATTCCATGAGGGCCCGCACCACATGGACCCCCACCCCCTCGTCGCCCAGGAGCGTATTGCCGATGCCGAGGACCAGGATGTCAGGACGGGTCACGCTTCTCCTTCTCGAACTTCCACCCGCCCACCATGGATGAGGTGGTGCCGCGGCCTTCGATGTAGTCGTGGTAGAAGACCAGGTACACGTGGATCAGCGTGAAGACGATGTAGAACCACAGCATCGCATGGTGCCACTGGCGAACGGCCTGATCGCTGCCCATGAGGGGCACCACCCACGCGAAGGCCTTGCCGACGAACGAGGAGCTCATGGGGCCGTAGAGGGCGAACCCCGTGGCCACCTGGAAGAGGAAGACGAAGAAGGTGCCGAAGTAGATGGTGCCCGCCAGGCGGTTGTGCCCCACGTGGATGTGGCCCTTGAGGCGCGTCTGGAAGATGTCGACCTTGAGGACCTCGATGATCTCCTTCAGGGCGTCGCCCGACGTGGGGATGAACTGCTTCCAGGAGGCGTAGATGTTGCCCACGAAGCCCCAGTAGATGCGGGCCAGGAAGTTGATGAGGAAGATCCACGCCGCGAGGAAGTGGATGAACCGTACGGTGCCGAACCAGTACTGGAAGGACGCTTCCTGGGCGAACCCCACGTGGATGGGATTGCCGATGATGTAGCCGGTGATGGCCAGGGCGGTGACGGTGAGGCCGTTGATCCAGTGGAAGGCCCGCACCGGCAGTTCCCAGACGTACACCCGCTTGTAGGTCGCGTTGGTGGCGTGCATGTCCGCCTCCCGCTCAGTTGAACTGGACCTGGTGGATCTGCTTGCCGTCCGGGTCGTAGAGGTGGACGGCGCAGGCCAGGCAGGGATCGAAGGAGTGGATGGTCCGGAGGATCTCCACCGGCTGGTCCACGTTGGCCACGGGGGTGCCGATCAGGGCGCTCTCGTACGAGGAGCGCTGGCCCTTGGTGTCGCGGGGGGAGGCGTTCCAGGTGCTGGGGACCACCAGCTGGTAGTTGTCGATGAGGCGGTCCTTGATCCTGATCCAGTGGGCCAGGGCGCCCCGGGGGGCCTCGGTCATGCCCACGCCTTCGGCTTCGGCGGGCCAGGTCTCCGGGTCCCAGTGGTAGCGGGTGTGGGTGCGGGTCTCGCCGTTCTTGATGTTGGCGATGAGGTCGTCGAAGAACCCCTTCATCCAGTGCGCCACCACCTGGGTCTCCACGCCCCGGGCGGCGGTGCGGCCCAGGGTCGAGAAGAGGGCGGTGACGGGGACGTCGAGCTTCTTCAGCACCCCGCCCACCAGCTCCTTCACGTCGGTGTTGCCCTTGGCGTAGGCCACCAGCATGCGGGCCAGGGGGCCCACCTCCATGGGGTGCTCCTTCCAGCGCGGCGTCTTGAGCCAGGAGTACTTGCCGTCCACGTCCAGCTGCTCGTAGGGGGGCTTGGGCCCGGTGTAGTTGAACTCGGTCTCGCCCTTGAAGGGATGGAGGCCCGTGCCGTCCCCGGCGCCGTACTTGTACCAGGAGTGCGAGATGTATTCCTTGATCTCCTGCTCGTCCTTGCCGTTGACCTCGTGGACCTCGTTGAGGTTGCGGCCCAGGATGGCGCCCCGGGGCAGCAGGAACGAGGCCGTGTCCCGGTAGCCGCGAGTGGGCAGGTCGCCGTAGGCCAGGTAGTTCTCCAGGCCGCCGCCGATGGCCGCCCAGTCCTTGTAGAAGCCCGCCACCGCGAGGAGGTCGGGCACGTAGACCTGCTCCACGAAGGTGATGGCGTCCTTGATGAGGCTGGCCACGTGGTTGAGGCGCTCGGTGTTGATGGCGTTCACTTCCTCGGTGTTGAACGAGCAGGGCACCCCGCCGACGAGGTAATTGGGGTGGGGATTCTTGCCGCCGAAGATGGCGTGGATCTTGACGATGTCCTTCTGCCATTCCAGCGCGTCGAGGTAGTGCGACACGGCGATGAGGTTCACTTCGGGCGGGAGCTTGTAGGCCTTGTGGCCCCAGTAGCCGTTGGCGAAGATCCCCAGCTGGCCGCTCTCCACGTACTTCTTGAGGCGCTGCTGCACGGCCGCGAAGTGGCCGGGGTTGGACTTGGGCCAGGGCGAGAGGGACTGGGCGATCTTAGAGGCTTCCACGGGGTTGGCCTTGAGCATGCTCACCACGTCCACCCAGTCCAGGGCGTGGAGGTGGTAGAAGTGCACGACGTGGTCCTGGACGTACTGGGCGCAGAACATGAGGTTGCGCACCAGGTCGGCGTTCCTGGGCACCTCGATGCCCAGGGCGTCCTCCACGCTGCGGCAGCTGGCCAGGGCGTGGACGGTGGTGCAGACGCCGCAGACGCGCTCGGTGAAGGCCCAGGCGTCCCGGGGGTCGCGGCCCTTGAGGATCTTCTCGATGCCGCGGACCATGGTGCCGGCGCTGAAGGCGTCCTTCACCACACCGTTCTCCACGACGGCTTCGATGCGGAGGTGGCCCTCGATGCGGGTGACGGGGTCGATGACGATGCGCTTGTTCATCACTGGGCCTCTTCGTCTTCAGTCTGGCCTGCGGGCGAGGATTCCTTCACGGTCTCCGCGATCAGGGGACGCTTGCGTATGTTGGTGGTGACCGCGTGGGCCGCGACCCCCACCGCCACGCCGATGCCCAGCGCCGCGCCGACCGTGTCGGCCGTGGACTCGATGCCGAAGCCCGGGAAGGAGGGCAGGTGGCGGTAGAAGGGCCCGTTGTCCCAGAAGCCGTTCTCCGAGCATCCGATGCAGCCGTGGCCCGACTGGATTGGATAGCTGGTGGACTGGTTCCACTTGGTCACCGAGCAGGCGTTGTAGGTCACGGGACCCCGGCAGCCCATGCGGAACAGGCAGTAGCCCTTGCGCGCGCCGTCGTCGTCCCAGGCATCCACGAAGAGCCCGGCGTCGTAGTAGGGGCGGCGGTAGCAGGTGTCGTGGACGCGCCGGCCATAGAATTCACGGGGACGGCCCTGGGCGTCCAGCTCGGGCCCGCGGCCGAACATGAGCAGGTGGACCACCACGGCGGCCATGACGTCGGCGATGGGCGGGCAGCCCGGGACGTTGATGACCGGCTTGCCGATGAGCTTGCTGATGGGGGTGGCGTGGGTGGGGTTGGGCTTGGCGGCCTGCACGCAACCAAAGGACGCGCAGTTGCCCCAGGCGATGACCGCCGCGGCGCCCTTGGCGGCCTCCTTGAGGATGTCCAGGGCGCTGCGCCCGCCGATGCAGCAGTAGACGCCGTCCTCGCCCGTGGGCACCGAGCCCTCCACCAGGAGGATGTACTTGCCGGCGTAGTTCTTCATGGTGTCGTCGCGGCACTTCTCGGCGGCGGCGCCGGCGGCGGCGGGAAGGAGCAGGAGGGCGGCGAGGAGGGCGAGTCCGGTGGTCTTCACGTGGGGTCTCCGTGGCCGGGCGCGACGCTGGGTCCGTCCTGGCGCGCGGAATCTGCCAGATGGACCCGGGGCGGACAAGGCTCCCGCGCCCTCCGGCGGCGCAGCCGCGCCGTGTCCTGCTCCCCACGGTCCGGGCATCCCACCCGCGCCCACTGTTCCAGGCGGGGCGGGACGCTTGCTCTCGATCAAGCGGACGCCGCAACACCCCGTCCATCCTGGCCGCTCCGTTTCACGCGCCCGCGACACCACCGCTGGCGGCGCGTTGCCCCGGGAAGCGCATGTCCATCGTCTGCCACCGCCTCGCCTACGGGGAGACCACCATCCCGGAGCAGGTCCTCGACACCACCATCACCACGGTGCTGGTGAACTGGGTCTTCGCCGAAGGTCTCCCGGCGAGCGGGCGCGGCTGGCCCGGGCCTTCGCCGGGACCGGGGACCGGCCGGGATCCCAGGCGGGCCCGCTACCCCGCCAGCCGCTGGTAGAGCGCCTCGTAGCTGCGGGCGCTCCGGTCCCAGCTGAAGTCCTGCGCCATGCCGCGGTCCACGATCCCGCGCCACGCTGCCTTGTCCCGGAAGGCGGCCAGGGCCCGGGAGACGGCGCCCCAGAGCGCCACCTCGGTGTACTCGCGGAACTTGAAGCCGGTCCCCTCGCCCGGGGCGCCGCTGTCCTCGACCGTGTCCTCCAGGCCGCCCACCGCCCGCACCACCGGCACCGTGCCGTAGCGGAGCGAGTAGAGCTGGTTCAGGCCGCAGGGCTCGAAGCGGGAGGGGACGATGACGAAGTCGGAGCCGGCGTAGAGCCGGTGGGCCAGCGCGTTGTCGAAGTGGAGGAAGGCCTTGAACCGCTCCGGGTGGCGCTGGGCCAGCGAGGCGAAGTGGCGCTCCAGCTCCTTGTCGCCGGAGGCGAGCAGGATGACCTGGAGGTGCCAGTCGAGCGCCCGCTCCAGCGCGCCGGCCAGCACGTCGAAGCCCTTCTGATCCACCAGCCGCCCGATGGCGCAGAAGAGCGGGACGCCGGGGTCGGCCGGGAGGCCGGCCTCGCGCTGGAGCGCCAGCTTGACCGCCTGCTTGCCGGCGTCGTCGCCGGGGCCGAAGCGCTGCGGCAGGAGCGCGTCGGTGGCCGGGTTCCACTCGTCCTCGTCGATCCCGTTCAGGATGCCGAAGAGGTCGCCGGCGCGCGAGCGCAGCTCGCCGTCCAGCCCGCAGCCGAGCTCGCCGCCCTGGATCTCGCGGGCGTACGTGGGGCTGACGGTGGAGAGGACGTTGGAGTGGCGGATGGCCGCCTTCATGAGGTTGAGCGAGCCGAAGTGCTCGAACTCGCCGGGGTGGTAGTGCTCCGGCCCGAGCCCGGTGATGAACAGGGCGCCGCCGTCGGTGACCCCCTGGTACATCAGGTTGTGGATGGTGTAGACGGTCGCCGCCCCGTGCAGCGGCTGGCCCCACTCCACCGTGTTCACGTAGACCGGCACCAGCGCCGTCTGCCAGTCGTTGGCGTGGATGGCGTCGGGGATGAAGTTGAGCCGCTTGCAGAGCTGGAGCGCGCCGCGGGAGAGGAAGGTGAACCGCTCCAGGTTGTCGGCGTAGCCGTCCTCGGGCGGGCCGTAGAGGTACCTGCGGTCGAAGTACTGGTTGTACTCTAGGAGGTAGACCGGCACGTCGGACCGCGGCAGGCGGCCGAGCCGCACCGCCCCGCGGGCGGTGCCCCACCACATGGGCACGTCCAGCGCCCCGTCCAGCTTCTCCAGCGCCTCCCAGTCGATGCCGGCGTAGAGCGGCATCACCACCCGCACGTCGTGCCCGCGCTTCCGCAGGGCCTTGGGCAGCGCCCCCGCCACGTCGGCCAGGCCGCCGCTCTTCGCGAACGGCGCCACCTCCGAGGAGACGATCAGGATCTTCATCTCAGGTCGCGTAGAGCCGGTAGTCGACGTGCGGGAAGATGTTGTCCTTCGCCTCGAGGTCGGCCAGGTGGTCCTCGTCGATCCGGCCCGCCTTGATCTCGTCGTAGAGGCGGTTGAAGCGGACCGTGTGCTCGTTGAAGCGGCGGGTGGCGTAGGGGACCGTCGAGCCGGTGGTCATGATGAAGGGCCAGTCGGACGACTGGGCCAGCATCAGCTCCCGGGCGGCCTGGTTGAGCGCCCGGCGGGCGACCCCGTCGGCGTCCGGGCGGCTGCGGGCCAGCTCCACCATCCGCTCGCCGGCCACGTGGACGTGGCGCCAGGTCCAGGCGTTGGTCTCGTTGCACCAGTAGGCGCCGTACCCCTTGGCGCCCCAGGACGAGAGGCTGGGGGTGGCCACCTGGTTGGTCGGGTGGCGGTCCAGGTAGTCGCCGGGGGTGATGGTCTCCACGGTCTGCTGGTCGAAGTGGAGCTGCCGCAGCACGTCGTTGATGAAGAGCGGCCCCTCGAACCACCAGTGGCCGAACAGCTCGGCGTCGTAGGGGGCGATCAGGATGGGCGGCCGATCCATGCCGGCGGCCAGGGCCTGGGCCTGCTTCTCCCGGTTGCCGCGGAAGTGGCTGGCGTGCATGCCGACCCGGGCGCGCGCGGCGTCGGGGTCGTAGGGCCACTTGTCGTGCAGCTTGTCGTGGGTGATGGCGTGGTACTTGATGCCCGTGTACATCCGGAAGCCCTCCGGGTGCACGTACGGGCCGATGTAGTCCATCGGCAGGTCGAAGCCGATGTCCCGGTAGAAGTCGCGGTAGAGCGGATCGCCCGGGTAGCCCTCCTTGGCGCTCCAGACCTGCTCCGAAGACTCCGGGTCGCGGCCGAAGGCGGCCACGCCGGTGGGGCAGTAGAGCGGGGCGTAGACGCCGCGGACGGCCGGCCGGTCGGCGTTCTGCAGCGCGTGGGTGTCGGCCAGGAAGTAGCGGATGCCGGCCTCGCGCAGCAGCTCGTCGCAGCCGGGCGCGTAGCCGCACTCGGCCAGCCACATGCCGCGCGGCCGCCGCCCGAAGTGCTCCTCGTACTGGTCGGCGGCGGTGTGGACCTGGGCCCGCATGGCGGCCCAGTTCCGGTCCATCAGCGGGAAGAAGGCGTGGGTGGCGTTGGAGGTGATCACCTCCACCCGCCCGGCCTCCTGCAGCCCGCGGAAGGCGTGGACCAGGTTCCCCTCGTGGCAGCGCCAGGTGTGGCGCAGCGACTGGAACCGGTCCCAGTACATCCGCGCCAGCTTGTGGTAGTGCGGCTCCGGCTGCGTCCGGTCCAGCTCCTTGCCCGACAGCTCGATCAGCTCGTCCAGGTGGCGGGCGTACCGCTCCTTGAGCAGGTCGTCCGTCAGCATGGCGATGAGCGGGGCCGAGAGCGAGACGGTGATCCGGTACGGGATCCCGTCGGACACCAGCCCCTCCAGCACCTGCACCAGCGGCAGGTAGGTGCCGGTGATGGCCTCGAAGAGCCACCGCTCCTCCATCACCGTCGGGTCCTCCGGGTGACGGACGAAGGGGAGGTGTGCGTGGAGCACCAGCGAGAGGTACCCGGTGGCCATGGTCACTTCCCCCCCAGCCTGGGCTCGCTGCCGCCCAGCCGGCGCTCGCTCGCCCCGCCCAGCCGCTGCTCGCTGGCACCCGCCAGCCGCC
>DBME01000455.1 GCA_002298155.1 Holophagaceae bacterium UBA706
CCGACTGGCGCTGGCTCCTGGAGGGGGAACGGTCCCCCTGGTATCCTTCCATCCGCATCTTCCGGCAGCTCCGCCACGGGGAGTGGGAGGACGTGGTGACGGCCGTCGCCGGGTCCCTTAACCAGTTAATGAATAGTCTGCGTGGAACCTGCTAGACTTTTCGTTGTTCCACGCCCCGAGGTCACCAGGTGTCCCCATCCACGATCCCCGCCATCGAGGTCCTGACATGACGGCCAGGATCATTGCACTGGCCAACCAGAAGGGTGGCGTCGGCAAGACGACGTCCGCCATCAATCTGGCCGCATCCCTGGCCATGATGGAGAAGCTCGTGCTCCTGGTGGACTTCGATCCCCAGGGCCACAGCACCACCGGCCTTGGGTTCCCCAAGCCCGACCACCGCGCCGGCTCCTTCGCGCTGATGAAGGGCGCCCCGGTGGAGGCCCTCACCCTCACCACCGAAGTCCCCATGCTCCAAGTCATCCCCGCGGGCAAGGACCTCGCCCAGCTGGAATTCGAGCTGTTCGAGCTCCCCGAGTTGCAGGTGCTGCGCCGGGCCCTGGCGCCGGTGATGCAGAAATACGACTACATCCTCATCGACCCCCCTCCGAGTCTGGGCATGATCACCCTCAACGCCCTCACGGCCTCGGACGAGGTGATCATCCCCATGCCCTGCGAGTTCCTCGCCATGGACGGCCTGGCCGAGCTCATGGAGACCATCCGCCGCATCCAGCAGGGCCCGAACCCGGCCCTGAAGCTGGGCGGGATCCTGCTCACCATGGCCGAGGAGCGCACCAATCTCGGCTCCGCGGTGGCCCAGGAAGTGCGTTCCGCCTTCCCCGGCAAGGTGTTCCAGACCCAGATCCCACGGAACATCCGCCTCGCCGAGGCCCCCAGTCACGGCAAGCCCGTGGCCTTCTACGACCTCCGCTCCAAGGGGGCCCAGGCCTACCTGAACCTCGCCAGGGAGTGGCTGGGCATCGAGGAGCCCACGACGCCGGGAGGACGCGCATGAACACGAAACGACCCGCCCTGGGCAGGGGCCTCACCTCCCTCATGAGCCAGCTGGCCCCCGAGGACAGCAACAACCGCGAAGTGCCCGTGGGCTCCCTGGTGGCCAACCGCCACCAGCCGCGCCTCCACTTCGACGAGGGGCTCCTGGAGGATCTGGCCGCCAGCCTCAAGACCCACGGCATGGTGCAGCCCATCGTCGCCCGCAAGGTGGGCGACCGCTACGAGATCATCGCCGGCGAGCGCCGGTGGCGCGCCGCCAAGAAGGCCGGCCTCACCACGGTCCCCGTGGTCATCAAGGACGTGCCCGACGACCGCCTCCTGGAATTCGCCCTGGTGGAGAACATCCAGCGCCAGGAGCTGAACCCCATCGAAGAGGCCAAGGCCTACTTCCAGCTCGGAGAGCACTTGCGCCTCACCCAGGAGCAGGTGGCCGACCGCGTCGGCAAGTCCCGCCCCCAGGTGGCCAACACCCTGCGCCTCCTTCGCCTGCCCGCTCGCATCCAGGAGATGGTCTCCTTCTCCAAGCTGTCCACGGGCCACGCCAAGGTCCTCCTGGGCGTGGATGATGCCCGCATGCTCGATCAGCTGGCCGAAGAAGTCGTGGACAAGCAGCTCAGCGTCCGCGCCCTGGAGGCCCGGGTGCACAAGCTGGGCCGCACCGCCAAGGGCAAAACGCGGCGCCACCACCCCCACGCCGTCTTCCTCAAGGCCGCGTCGGAGGAACTCACGCAGGCATGGCGGACCCGGGTGGAGATCAAGCCCCGGGGCAAGGGGGGCTCCCTCCTCATCCACTACGGCAGCGAAGCCGAGCTGGACCGAATCTTCGAAGGCTTGAAAAAGGGGCCTGGAAGCCGTTAAGGTTTCCATCCCTGGGGGTCAGATGTCCTGGTTCATCAAGAAGCGTCAGCAGAAGACCGCGGTGGAGGAACGCACCGTCCGGGTCCCCGAAGGCCTGTGGGTGAAGTGCGAAGCCTGCCGCGAGCTGATCTACCGCGCCGAGCTGGCCAACACCCGCAACGTCTGCCCCAAGTGCGGCTACCACTTCCGCATCGGCGTAGACGAGCGCCTGGAATCCATGATGGATCCCGGCTACACGGAACTCTTCGGCAACCTCCGCAGCGGCGATCCCCTGCACTTCACCGCCGCCAAGCCCTACGTCGACCAGCTGAAGAAGCTGCACGCGCTGGGTCATGACCACGACGCGGTCCTGGTGGTGGAAGGCACCCTCAAGAACCACCCCGTGATCCTCGCGGTCATGGACTGGGATTTCCTGGCGGCCAGCATGGGCAGCGTGGTGGGCGAGAAGCTCAAGCTCGCCGCCGAGCTCGCCCTGAAGCGGCGCTGCGGCTTCATCATCGTCAGCTGCTCCGGCGGCGCCCGCATGCAGGANNCCTCTCCCTCATGCAGATGGCCAAGGTCAGCGCGGCCCTGGCGCGCCTGGACTCGGCGGGCCTGCCCTACCTCTCCATCCTCACGGACCCCACCACCGGCGGCGTCAGCGCCAGCTACGCCATGCTGGGCGACCTGAACATCGCCGAGCCCAAGGCCCTCATCGGGTTCGCGGGTCCGCGGGTCATCGAACAAACGATCAAGCAGACGCTTCCCGAAGGCTTCCAGCGCTCCGAGTTCCTGCAGGCCCACGGCATGGTGGACAAGGTGGTCCCCCGCGACCGCCTGCGGGAGTTCGTGGCCACCGCCCTCGAATGGATGACCCCGACCCATGGATGACCTCGCCAGGCTGCGCAAGCTCGAAGCTCGCGGGCATTGGGGCATCAAGTGCGGTCTGGGCAATCCACGCAGGCTCCTGGCGCAGCTGGGCCACCCCGAGGCCGCCGCGCCCGTGGTCCTGGTTGCCGGCACCAACGGCAAGGGTTCCACCGGTGCCTTCCTGGTCCATGCCCTGCGGGCCGCGGGCCACCGGGTGGGCTGGACAACCTCGCCCCATCTCGTGTCCCCGGCGGAGCGCATCTGGATCGACGGCGCCTCCCTGCGCGAGGACCACCTGGACCGCCTCCTGGGAGAAACCTTCCAGGCCGAGGACGCCCTGGGTCTGCAGGCCACCTACTTCGAACTGATGATCGCCTCGGCCTTCCTGGCCTTCCGGGAGGCGCGCGTGGACATCGCCGTGGTGGAGGTGGGCATGGGCGGCCGCTGGGATGCCACCAACGCCTCCGATCCCATCCTCACGGTGCTCACCAACGTCGAGCTCGACCACATGCAGTACCTCGGCTCCACCCGCGAGGCCATCGCCCGGGAAAAGCTCTGCACCGCACGGCAGGGTCGTCCTCTGGTGACGGGCCCCCGCCTGGACCCCGCCTGGGTCTGGCCCCTGCTGGAGTGCCGCCCCGTGCTCCACCCCGCCCCGGCCCTCGTTCCGGACCACCTCGCTTGGGACCACAGCCTCGTCGGCGGCCACCGCATCCCCCTGGCGGGCCCGCACCAATTGGAAAACCTGGCCACCGCCTGGGAGGTCCTGCGCCGCCTGGGCATCCCCGAAGCTCCAGCCTGGAAGGGCATCGAGGCGACGGTCTGGCCCGGACGGCTCTGGGCCGCCCCCGGCCTGGACAGGGTGACCATGGACGGCGCCCACAACCTGGACGGCGCCCGCCGCCTCGCCGACCACGCGGTGGCCACGGGAGCGCATCCTCACCTCTTCTTCTCCGCCATGGGGGACAAGGATCTCGCCGGCATGCGCGACGAACTGCGCCGCATGGATCCCTCGGGGGTGACGCTGGTGGTGGGGGAGAACCCCCGGTATGCCACGCCCGCCGCCCTGCGCGCCGTGTGGGGGCAGGAGCTCGAGGTGCTCACGCTGGGTGAGGCTTCCACGCGTCTTCTTGCTGCCGGGTCCGGTCCTCGCCTGGTTTGCGGGTCCCTGTTCTTCATCGGCGACCTTCTCAGGGTCATGGGAATCGGGCCCTCTGCGGGTTCCGGGGACGTCTGAAGAAGGCACCCCGCCACCGACAATGCCCCCCGTCACAACCAAATCTGCAACCGGTTCCAGGAAACCTCCATGTCCCCGTGGAGCAATAAAATAATGCTAGATTAGCCATAACTGTATGAGTCTCCACGCTGGAACCCTCCTCGGCCCCTACGAGATTCTCGCCCCCATCGGTGCTGGCGGGATGGGCGAGGTGTATCGGGCGCGGGATCCCCGCCTGGAGCGCGAGGTGGCCATCAAGGTCCTGCAGTCGGCCTTCGCGGCGGACCAGGACCAGCTCAGGCGCTTCGAGCAGGAGGCCCGGTCCGTGGCCCTGCTCAACCACCCCAACATCCTCCAGGTGTACGACACGGGCCTCCATGAGGGCATGCCGTACATCGTGATGGAACTTCTGGAAGGGCAGAGCCTCCGGGACCGCATCGACGGCCGCCCCCTGGGCCTGCGCCGGACCCTGGACCTGGCCATCCAGGTGGCGCGCGGGCTCGCCGTCGCCCACGAGAAGAAGATCATCCACCGCGACCTCAAGCCCNNTCCTGGACTTCGGCCTGGCCAAGCTCCTCACGCCCCCCTCCTCGGATCCGGACAAGACCATGGAGCGGCCGCCCGTGGCGGGCCTCACCCAGGTGGGCGCCCTGGTGGGCACCGCGGGCTACATGTCCCCGGAGCAGGTGAACGGCTATTCCGTGGACCACCGCTCCGACATCTTCTCCTTCGGGATCATCCTCTACGAGATGATCACGGGGAAGTCGCCCTTCCGCAGGCCCTCCTCCGTGGAGACCATGCACGCGATCCTCAAGGAGGAGCCCCCCGAGCTGGGCCCCGAGTGGCGGCTGCCGCCCGTGCTGGAACGCACGGTCTACCGGTGCCTGGAGAAGGATCCGAGGCAGCGCTTCCAGTCCACCCAGGACCTGATCTTCCATCTGGAGGGAGCCACCCTCCCGGCCTCCTCCACCACCCTGATCCGCCCGCCC
>DBME01000198.1 GCA_002298155.1 Holophagaceae bacterium UBA706
GCCGCAGCCGGAGGGGCCGAAGAGGACCGTCAGGCTGAAGGCGTCCAGGGGCAGCTCCAGGGCGGCCTCGATGGCCGGGCCCTGGGGGAAGGTCTTGAGGAACCGCGCCTTCAGGCCCATGCGCGCTCCCGGGAACGCAGCCAGGCCACGCAGGAGAGCACGGCCAGGGCGAAGCCCAGCAGGAGAAGGGCGGTGCGGTTCGCCCCGGCCATGTCGAAGGACTGCACCTGGTCGAAGAGCGCGATGGAGGCGGTGCGGGTGCGGCCGGGGAGGTTGCCGCCCACCATGAGCACCACGCCGAACTCGCCGATGGCGTGGGCGAAGCTGAGGATCACGGCGGAAAGCATGCCGCGCCAGGCCAGGGGCAGGGCCACCCGCAGGTAGACGCCCAGGGGCCGGGAGCCCAGGGTTCCCGCCACCTCCAGCAGGCGCCGGTCCACGCCCCCCAGGGAGGCCACCAGCGGCTGCAGGAAGAACGGCAGGTTGGTGATCACCTGGGCCAGGAGCAGCCCCTGGAAGCTGAACACCAGGCGGCTGCCGGTGAGGTGCTCCCAGGCGCGGCCCAGGGGGCTGTGGGGCCCCAGGGCCACGATGAGGTAGAAGCCCAGCACCGTGGGGGGCAGGACGAGGGGGATGGAGGTGACGGCCTCCAGCAGGAGCCGACCCCGGAAACGCCCGTAGGCCAGGGGCCACGCCAGGGCGATGCCCAGGGGGGCCAGCAGGGCCACGGAGGCGGCGGCGAGCTTGAGGCTCAGCAGGATGGCCTGCCAGTCCATGTCAGGGCCTGCCGAAGCCGTGCCGGGCCAGGATGGCCTGGCCCTCGGCGCTCAGCAGGAAGGCGCGGAAGGCCTGGGCCTGGCCGGGGCAGGTGGTGCGCTTGAGGATGGTGCCGCCCTGGCGCAGGGGCGGGTAGGTGCCGGCGGGGACGGTCCAGGTGCGCCCGGACTGGCGCAGGGCGGGATTCTCGGCCTGGGAGCGGGAGATGAGGCCGGCTTCGGCGGTGCCCGCCTGGAGGAACTGCGCGGCCTGGGCGATGTTGTCCGCGAAGACGAGACGCGCCTTGACGCCGTCGTAGAGGCCCGCGCCGCGCAGGGCGGCCTCGCCGGCGCGGCCGTAGGGGGCGGTCTGAGGGTTGGCGGTGGCGATCTTCTTCACGGAGGGGGCCATCAGGGTGGCCAGGCCCTGGGCGGGGTCCAGGCCCAGGTCGTTGCGCACCCAGAGCACCAGGCTGCCGGTGGCGTAGGGGAAGGGAGGCTCGGCCAGACCGGCCTTCTCCAGCTGCTCGGGGAAGCCCAGGTCCGCGGACAGGAACAGGTCGAAGGGCGCGCCCTGGAGAAGCTGGGCCGTGAGGCTGCCCGAGGCGCCGAAGGAAAGCTGGAGCCGGACGCCGGGGTTCCGGGCCTCGAAGGCGGTGCGCACCTCCTCCAGGGCACCCCGCAGATCGCCCGCCGCGGCGATGGCAACGGGCACGGGTGCCGGCTGGGACCGGGCAGGGAGGAAGGCTCCCAGGGCCAGGACCAACAGGGTGGGGAGAAGGCGGCGGCGGTTCAAGGTAGCTCCATGCGGATGGGGTCGATGTTTGTTATGCCATACATCGATCCGCTTGGGAATGGCGGGACCGTCACCGGGGGCCGGCGAGGAGGGCCTGGAAGGCTTCCACCGTCGCGGCGATGGCGGTTCCGGCTTCGGCTTCCATGCGCCGGAAGAGGGCCAGGGCCTCCAGGCCCGTGGGGGTCAGGGTGGAGCCGCCGCCCCGGTCGCCGCCCTTGGCGGTGGCCACCACGGGGGAGGTAAAGCAGGCGTTCATCTCGTCCAGGAGGTGGCGGGTCTTCCAGTAGGACATGCCCAGGCTCCGTCCGGCGGCGGCGATGGAGCTCGTCGCCTGGATGGCCTCCAGAAGGTCGGCCTTGCCCGGGCCCATGGCGAAGGCCTCGCCGTGGCGGAGGCGGATCTTGATGGAGGCGGGGGCGTCGGGCATGGGATCTCGTCGGGGTCCGCTTCCGATGATGACGCAAAGGCGGCCGCTGGGCGACCGCGCGCCGTGAACTCCCGGTCCTGACGAGGCACAGAGAGGCATGGGGGCGTTTCCGGTTGAGGCGCCCCAGGGCTGCGAGGTGCCCGTGTTCTTCATCATGTCCTTCGGAACCTACCCGCGGCCGTCGCTGCCCTGGGCCGTGGCCTCGGTCGTGGCGGGGGGCGCGCTGATCCTGGTGGGGATCGCCGCCTTCCGCCGGCGCAAGCGCCGGGCCGCTCCGCCGCGTGCGCCGGCACCCAGGGCCGATCTCCCCGTGCGGGACGTGGTGGAGAGCGCCATCGTGCAGCTGGATCCCGGCGGCAGGGTCATGGGGTGGAACCGCGGGGCCGAGCAGAGCCTGGGCTGGGGCGAGGGGGAGATCCTGGGCCGACCCTTTTCCCTGATCTTCACCGGGGAGGACGTTCGGGCCGCGCGCCCGCAATCGACCCTGGCCCGGGCGCAGACGGTGACGAACCTCCACGAGCGAAGCCAGCAGGTGCGCAAGGACGGCGGACGTTTCCCGGCCAGCCTCGCCGTCACGGCCGTGCGGGACGACCTGGGGCGGGTCCAGGGTTTCGTCGCCATCATCCGGGACCTTTCGACCAGCGAACGCGAGCTCCAATGCCGCCTCCAGGCCCGGAAGGCGGAGACCGTCTCCCTCCTGGCCGGAGGCATGGCCCACCACCTGAACAACATCCTGGGCGCGATGATGGGCCACCTCGCCCAGGCGAAATTCGAACTGGAACCCGCGGGTACGTCCCAGGTCCATTTCAGGGTCCTGGAGGAGCTCATCACCCGGGCCTCCAGCGTGGTCGCCAAGGTGCACACCTACGCGGGTCGGGAGAAGGCCCAGCTGGAGCCCCTGGACATTAACGTCCAGGTGGGCGGGATGGTCCAGGCGCTGCTGACTGCGCTGCCCCGGCGGACCGTGCTGCGTTGGGAACCCCGTCCTGAACTGCCGCCGGTGCTGGGGGACCCGGCCCAGTTCCAGGAACTGGTGATGAACGTCGTGCGCAACGCCAACGAAGCCCTGGGAGCCCGGGGCGGCGTGATCGAGCTGCGCACCGGCGTGGAGGACCTCAAGGAGGGCGCCGTCGAGGCCCCATCCTTCGGGGAGACCCTGCCTCCGGGCCGGTACGTGGTGCTGGAGGTTTCCGACAACGGGGCCGGCATGCCCGCCCGGGTCCTGGAACGCATGTACGATCCCTTCTTCACCACCAAGTTCGCCGGGCGGGGCCTGGGCCTGTCGCAGGTGCTGGGCATTCTCCGGAGCCATGGGGGCGGGGTGCAGGTACGCAGCGCGGTGGGGAAGGGGACCCTCTTCAGGCTGCTTTTCCCCCAGGCCCAGGAGGTGCCCCGGCCGGGGTCCGCCCCAGGCCATTGGCGTTGCGTCACCGAGAACGTACCCGGCGGCTTCGTCCTGGTGGTGGATGACGAACCCCTGGAGCGCAGTGTGGCCACAGGCGCCCTCCGGCGCATGGGGTTCGGCACCTGCGAGGCCCAAGACGGCCGGGAGGCCCTGGCGCGGTTCGAGGAGAACCGCGGACGGATCCGCCTCGTCCTCCTCGATCTCACCCTGCCCGGCAGGGAGGGGGAGGAGACCTGCCAGGAGTTCCTCCGGCGCCATCCCGGGGTGCCGATCCTCCTCACCGGAGGCCTGGAGGAAAAGCATGCCGCGGTGCGTTACCAGGCCAAGGGCCTTGCGGGGTTCCTCCCGAAACCGTACCGTTTCCAGGCCCTCCAGAGCATGGTCCGCCGCGCCCTGGAGCGGACGTGAACGTTCAAATTGAAAGGATGGGTCCACCAATCTGAATCCGCATGGCGGGCCGCCGTGGGTGATGGGGATGGCAAGTGCCGTAAAAACACAAATTTCCAAGCTGGCCCCGTACCTGCATGGCAATAGACCCGTTCCATCGAAGGAGAACCCCTTTGGGCCAGCCGACGCTCCTCATCCATGATTTCCGCAGCCTTCCCCTGGACCATGTGGCCGACCAGCGGACCATCCTGGAATGGATCGCCGCCGCCCACGCCCAGGCCGAGCTGACCCTCCATCCGCCGCTCACGGAGGCCGAGCGGGACACCCTCGTCCAGCGCTACCGGAAGCTGGTCATGCGGTTCGGCTGCAGCACCGACCGCATCCAGAGCCGGCAGTCCGCCCTGTCCGACTTCACCCACGGGGATTGGCGGGCCATGCGGATCTTCGCGCTGGAGGAGGCCCCTTCGGGGCGGGGGTGCGCCGAGCGCAGCCTCTTCTTCCAGGAAGTGGCGGAGGACGCCTTCCGCCGCTTCTACGAGGAGGACGGCCCTCCGGATGCCCTGATCCACGTCACCTGCACCGGCTACGTGTCCCCCAGCGGGGCCCAGCGGCTCGTGTCCGGCCGCGGCTGGGGCCGCGCCACCCGGGTGCTCCACGCCTACCACATGGGATGCTACGCCTCGCTCCCGGCCCTGTGGACCGCCGCGGGCCTGGCCTCCGCGGGGACCTCCCGCATCGACATCGTCCACACGGAGCTCTGCACGCTGCACCTGGACCCGCTCCAGCACGCCCCCGAACAGCTCGTGGTGCAGACCCTGTTCGCCGACGGCCTGATCCGCTACACCGCCAGCGCCGTCAACGGCATCCCGGGCCTGGAGGTGGTGGCCCTGCACGAGGAGATCGTGCCCGGAACCGAGGGCGAGATGAGCTGGATGGTCTCCGATTTCGGCATGCGGATGGTCCTCTCCCGGCACGTGCCCGAGGCCATCCGGGCCAACCTTGGCGGCTTCCTGGAGCGTCTCGCGGCCCGGGCGGGAATCCCCCTTCCCGAACTCGTGGAGAAGGCCCGCTTCGCCATCCACCCCGGCGGGCCCCGCATCATCGACGAGATCGCGGACCTCCTGGGCCTGCGGCCCGAGCAGGTGGAGGCCAGCAACCAGGTGCTCCGGACCCGGGGCAACATGTCCTCCGCGACGCTGCCCCACGTGTGGATGGCCCTGGTGGCCGACGCCGAGGTGCCGTCGGGCACCTGGGTGGTGGCCCTGGCCTTCGGCCCCGGCCTGACGGTGTCCGGCGCGGTGCTGCGCAAGGCGGGCACCTGAGTGCTCGCCCTGGCCTGGCTCCTGCCCTTCGCCTTCCAGGGCACCGTCATGGCCGTGGACGAATTCCACTTCCACGGCCGCCGCGGCCTGCCCAGGTGGGAGTGGATGGGGCATGCGCTGGACACCTCGGTTTTGCTGGCCTGCCTGGTCCTTCCGTTGCTCCTGGCGCCCACGCCGGGGCACCGGGGCCTCTTCGTCGCCCTGGCCCTGGGATCCTGCCTGCTTGTGACCAAGGACGAGTTCCTCCACCAGCGCCTGTGCACGGGCTGGGAGCACTGGTGCCACGCCCTGCTGTTCCTGGTCCACCCTGTGGTGCTGATGACCACGGGGTTCCTGTGGCTCTGCGTCCACGCGCCCGCCGCGTGCCAGGGCTTCGGTGAGCTCCTGGGCCTCCAGGTGCCGGCGCCCTGGGCCGCGCTGAGGCTGCTCTGGGCCCAGGCCCTCGGGGTTGGCGGTTTCCTGGTGTTCCAGGTGGTCTTCTGGGTGCGCCGGTGAGCATCGACAACGCCTTCTACGACGATCTGGGCGAGCGCTGGTACACGGCCGCGGACGACCCCGTGGCCCTCCTGCGGGCCGAGTCCCGCCTGCGCACCGGATGGCTCCTGGAGACGCTCCGGACGCGGCGGGGCGGCGCGCCCCAGGCCATCCTGGACGTGGGCTGCGGCGGCGGCTTCCTGGCCAACGCCTTGGCGGAGGAGGGGCACGAGGTCACGGGGATCGATCTGGCCCCCGGGGCGCTGGCCGTGGCACGCAGGCACGACGCCACGCGGACCGTCACCTACCTCACGGCCGACGCCCGGCACATGCCCTTCGGGGAGGGGCGTTTCGACGTGGTGTGCGCCATGGATTTCCTGGAGCATCTTGCGGAGCGCGAGGGCTTCCTGGACGAGGTGGCCCGGGTGCTGCGTCCCGGGGGGCTGTTCTTCTTCCACACCTTCAACCGGAACCTGCTGAGCCACCTGGTGGTCATCAAGGGCGTGGAGTGGTTCGTGCGCAATACGCCCAAGGACATGCACGTCATCGAACTGTTCCTGGAACCGGCGGAACTGCGTGACTACTGCACGGCCAGCGGGCTGACGGTGGACGTGATGCGCGGCGTGAGACCGCGGATCCTTCAGGTGCCCATGCTGCGGCTGCTGGTGTCCGGTAGCGTGGACCCCAATTTCAAATTCCTCTTCACCCGTTCTCTGGCATTGGGCTACTGCGGTTTCGCCCACAGGTCGTTCTAGACTCCGGCTTTCGTAAAGGATACCGCGACGATCTCCTGGGCCTCGCGCTGGATGGCTTCCAGGTGGGCCTGGCCCAGGAAGCTTTCGGCGTAGATCTTGTAGACATCCTCGGTGCCCGAGGGGCGCGCGGCGAACCAGCCGTTCTCGGTGATGACCTTGAGGCCGCCGATGGGGGCGCCGTTGCCGGGAGCGCGGGTGAGCTTGGCGAGGATGGGCTCGCCGGCGAGGGTGGCCGTGGTCACCTGCTCCGGCGAGAGTCCGGCCAGGGCCTTGCGCTGGGGGGCGTCGGCCACGGCGTCCATGCGCTCGTAGAGGGGCGATCCGAAGCGGGCCGTGAGGTCCTGGTAGTGGCGGGCGGGGGTCTTCTTCGTGGTGGCGGTGATCTCGGCGGCCAGGAGGCAGAGGATGATGCCGTCCTTGTCCGTGGTCCACACCGTGCCGTCCTGGCGCAGGAAGGAGGCTCCGGCGCTCTCCTCGCCGCCGAAGCCGAAGGATCCGTCCACGAGGCCGGGCACGAACCACTTGAACCCCACGGGCACCTCCGCCACGCGCCGGCCCAGGGCCGCGCCCACGCGGTCGATCATGGAACTGCTCACGAGGGTCTTGCCGATGGCCGCGTCGGGGCGCCACCCCGTGCGGGTGCGGAAGAGGTAGTCGATGGCCACGGCCAGGTAGTGGTTGGGGTTCATCAGGCCGGAACCGGGGCAGACGATGCCGTGGCGGTCGAAGTCGGGGTCGTTGCCGAAGGCGATGTCGTAGCGGTCCTTGAGGGCCACCAGGCCGGCCATGGCCTGGGGGGAGGAGCAGTCCATGCGGATGCGGCCGTCGCGGTCCACGCACATGAAGCTGAAGGCGGGGTCGCAGTGGCCGTTGAGCACGTCGATCTCGAGGCCGTAGCGGCGGGCGATGGGTTCCCAGTACCCCAGCCCCGCGCCGCCCAGGGCGTCGGCGCCCAGGCGCAGGCCGGAGGCGCGGATGGCCTCCATGTCGATGATCCGGCCCAGGTCCTCCACGTAGGGGGAGATGAAGTCGTGGATGCGCACGCAGGAGGCCTTGCGGGCCCGGGAAAGGGGCAGGCGCCGCACGTCGCGGTTGCCCCCCTCCAGGAGCGCGTTGGCCCGGGCGGCCACGGCGCCCGTGATGTCCGTGTCGGCGGGGCCGCCGTCGGGGGGGTTGTACTTGATCCCGCCGTTCTCCGGCGGGTTGTGCGAGGGCGTGATGACGATGCCGTCGGCCAGGTCCGTGCCGTGGTCCCGGTTCCACGCGAGGATGGCGTGGGACACGGCCGGGGTGGGCGTGAAGACCCCCTCCGCCGCCACGCGGGTCTCCACCCCGTTGGCCGCGAGCACCTCCAGGGCCGTGAGCTGGGCGGGCTCGGACAGGGCGTGGGTGTCCTTGCCCAGGAAGAGCGGCCCCGTGATCCCGGCGCCCCGGCGGTGGTCGCAGATGGCCTGCACCACGGCGAGGATGTGGTCCTCGTTGAAGGTGGCCTTCCGGGCGTCGCCCCGGTGCCCGGAGGTGCCGAAGGCCACCCGGCAGGCGGGCTCTGCGGGGTCGGGGCGCACCGTGTAGTAGGCGCTGACCAAGGCGGGGATGTCGGCGAGGAGGGAACGGGGAGCAGGTTTGCCGGCCAGGGGGTGCATGGGATCTCCCGTTCGGCGGGACACCTGGGCAGGGCCGCGCCGTGGATCATGGTAGTCCTGCGGGGGCGCGCCTTGCTAGCGGGATGCGAGGGGCGTGACGGTGTAGGTCACCAGGCCTTCCACGGTGGTGGTGTCGCCGGTCACCTGCCTGCCTTCCAGCACATGGGACCAGGTCCTGCCGGGCTTCTCGGACAGGTACCGGATGGCCTGGCCGAAGGGATTCCTGTCCTTGGCGAGCCACGCTTCGGAGGGCGTGAGGTTGAGCATGAACCGGAGCAGGACCGCGTTCTTGTAGATCATCACCTCGTTCATCTCATCCGAGGCCGGGGGGATGGAGATGGCGGCGGACAGGACCTCCTCCCCGCGGCACAGGTAGCTCAGCCGGATCCGGCCTTCGGCCATGGAGCCGGTCCAGGTGTCGAGGCCTTCCCGGGACCGGGACTTCACGAGGTTCAGGGAATCCAGTTTGTAGAAGGCCCGGGTCCGGGTCACTCCCAGGGTGGCGGCTGGGGCCGCCGGAACGGCGATGTCCGGTCCGGAGGTCTTCAGTTGCGGAGCCGGGCCTTCCTGGGCGTTGGCCGCGGTGGCGAGGACCAGCAGGAGGATCGAGGGCAGGTAGGGTTTCATCGAGGCGCTCCGGGCTTCAAGGAACATCAGCTGGGCAGGTGGTTCCAGGCCCAGTCATCGGGGGTGATGGTGACCCAGCGGTACAGGCACCACACCATGTGGTCCGTGATGATCAGGCGGCACCAGCCGGAGGGCTGGCCGTCGTAGATGTCATGGGTCATTCTCCGCTGGAAGGGCCGTGTGCGGGGAGTCCGCTCCCGTTCCCAGATCTTCAGGATCCTGCCGTTGCTGTACACCACGCGGGTTTCGGAGTCCTCCTGGACCTGTCTTGAATAGCGGCCAGGTATGTCCTTCTCGTCGAAGTAGACATGCGCGAACCGTCTGCCCAGGAACCCCTGGATCCGGCGCCGTTCGCCGGGGCCCGCATCCGAGAGGATGCAAACCCATTCGTCCCCCTCGCAGACGTGGCCTTCCGGTCGATAGAACCTTTGAACGAAGGCGAGGTTCCGGCACCGGCCCGCGAAGAGCAGATACCCGCCTACCTGAACCACCCCGAGCGCGAGGATCAGGGCCAGGACCGTAAGGGCGAAGGTGCGGAGCCGACGCCTCATGAGCTTCTCCGGGACACCCTCACCATCGCCCAGCAGGCCAGGGCGCCGGTGACGAAGGCCGCGAAGAGCAGGATGATCACGGGCGGCGTGATGGCCCGGGTCCAGGTGGCATAGGAGGCCAGGGAGGGCGATGGGGCCGCGGCCCGCGCCTGGGCGGGGGCGGGATCCTGGGTCTTTTCCGTTTCCGGGTCGAAGCGGTGGGGTTCCGTCTCCAGGCGCCAAGCCAGGTAGGAAAGGGGCGTCTCCTCGGAGGAGTCCGTCTTCTCCCGGGGCAGGAACTGCTCCGGGAGCCCGTCGAAGGAGGGTTCCCAGGGGCGGTCCTCCTCCTTGGAACCCGCGTCGAGCACGAATTCCCGCACACGCAGGCGCAACCCGTCCTTGTCGATGACCCCGGCGGCCTGGAAGAACCAGGCGCTCTGGGTCTGCTCAGGCACGGATTGGATGGTGGTCACGACCACGACGCTCTCGAAGGTGAGCCGTCCGGAAGCGGCGTCGAACGTCACGTGCTCGATGGGGGCCGTGCGGGCCTGGCCCTCCGCGTCCGTGAAATACCCGAAGTACCGGGTCCCGTCCTGGAACAGGACGACCCGGGTGCCCAGCACGTCCCCCGTCTCCTCCACCGTTCGCAGGTTCGAGAAGGAGCCGATGCGCTTGCGCGGGGATTCCGGCACGGCCACCTGGGCCAGGGCGGGCAGCGCGAAGGCCAGGAGCAGGATCGCCCGGAGGAGCCGGTTCATCGGGACCCTTCCTTGCGGCGCATCCCCTGGGCCGCCTTCGTGGCCCGGACGGGAAGGGTGCCTAGGTCCCCGGCGCTGCACCTTGAGGAGGGAGACCTCGGGGTTGTCCTGGATGACCTCCTCGTCGAGCACGTGGATCTGGAGCTGCAGAAGCAAGGCTTCGCATCGACGGTGGCGGCCGGGGTGGGCACGAATTCCTCCTGGGACTGGGGGGCGTCCCTCCAGACTCCTTGGGATGCGCTTCGATTGCAACAGGGACGTGCCTCGGCAAGCTTGCCGCCACCGCATCCGCTTCGCCGCGCCGGTGGGACGGGTGGCGGTTCTTCGGGGTGGCCGTGATCCTCCCGGCCCTCCGTACGAACCTGCACCGCTCGCCCCTCCCCGGGGCGACGCGGTGCAGGAAATGGCCGTGCTTCCTCGGGGTCCCCGACGAAGGGGGGTCGGTCTACCCCAAGCCCCGGGCGACCAGATCCCAGGGGCCTCCGGTTACGTAAAAAGGTTAGTGGTGGCCACGGTTGCCGTTGTCGCCGCCGCCCCGGTGTTCGCCTTCGTCGTGGCGACGGTCCTCTCGGCGGTCTTCGCGACGGTCCTCTCGACGGTCTTCCCGGCGGTCCTCACGCCGCTCTTCGCGCCGGCCGCCGTCGCGGGGCTGCTGGAACCAGGGGCGTCCCTGGTTGTCACGCCGCTCCTCGCGCCGCTCGTGGCGGTGCTCCTCGCGGTGCCAATTGCGGTAGCGGCCTTCGGGAATGCGGACCAGGCCCCGGGGGACCCGGCGGGGTTCCACGAAGATGAAGCGCTCGCGGGGGTTGCGGGTGCGGTACCAACCATCCGGCCTGCGGCACCAGTACCAGCCGCCCGAGAGGAACACTTCCTCCTCGAAGCCTGCCACGACCTGGATGCCCGGCTCCACGACCACGAACTGGGGGGCGGGGGGAAGACCGATGGAAATGCCGATGTTGATCTGGGCGTGGGCCGCCGAAGGACTGAGGGCCAGGATCGCCGCGAGAGGAAGGGCATATCGCATGGGGTGACCTCCTTGAAGGCTCCGGGAAGCGACCGGCGCCTTACCTACCCTATCGCATAATCCGTTCCTGTTTTGTAAATGTTAAACGTGGGTTGGTTGCACGCCGCCTTGATCTCTGGACCGTCCGTGAAACCGTGGGAAATGACGCAGAATGCAACCTCCCCTGGGGGTCTGCAACACGCCGCCTGGACGACCGCCTCCCAGGGCCAATGGGTCAATAAAAAGTGGTCAAGTTTTGGAATTGCATCAATAATCGGGAGCGCATAATCCAAATTCCAATCCGCCAGTCGTTCGAATTACCGTTGACCCGCGCGCCTGCCGAAGCCCGGGTGATGTTCTGGAGGTGACCATGGCAAGGGACTGGTCCGGCGAACTCGTCAATTGCATCCGTAGTGCCGATCGGGTGGCCGCCAACCTCCTGCTGAACGACTGGGCCGAGACCCGCACCTACGAGGAGGCGGTCGCCGAAGTGCTCACCCCCGCCCTGGAGCATTTCGGGAACCTCTGGGCCAGCAATGTCGGCGAGACGTCCCTGGCCCAGGGTTATGTTGCCGCCAAGGTCGCCGAGGACCTCCTGGACCGGGTCCTGGCCGCCCAGGCGGCCGATGGCCGTACGGTCGAGATGGAGAAGGGGCCGGTGGTGGTGGGCAACGTGGAGGACGACTACCACCCCCTGGGCCGCGCCATGCTGGTGGCGTTCCTCCGGAGCGCGGGCTGGAACGTCCACGATCTGGGCGTGGACGTCCCGCCTGCCGAATTCCTCGACAAGGTCGAGGAGGTGGGCGCCCGGGTGCTGGGTGCCTCCGCCATGATGTTCTCCACCGCCCGCAACGTGATCCACCTCCGGGAGGAGATCGACCGCCGCGGCCTCCGGGGCCGGGTGCAGCTGGCCGTGGGCGGCGCGGTGTTCAAGCTGCGGCCTGAGCTGGTGGAGCAGTTCGGCGGCGACGGGACGGCCCCCACGGCCCTCCACGCGCCGGCGCTCTTCGAACGGCTCTGGCAGCGTTCCCTCGAACTGGACCCGGTGACCCGCTAGGGAGGCCTCCATGAAGAGCCTGGAACGTGTCCTCGCAACGGTGGGTGGCCAGCCCAAGGACAGGCCCGCCTTCGTCATGAACCTGAGCCTCTACGGCTCCAAGCTCGCCGGGATCCCGCCGGAGGTGCTGTACGCGGACGCGTCCGCCTACGCCCAGGGGCAGATCGCGGTGCGGGAGGTCTTCGGGCCCGACCTGCTGCTGAGCCCCTTCCTGGTGCCAGCCCTGGGGGAGGCCTTCGGCAGCGTCTCCGCCACGGGCCGGAGCCAGGTGCCCAACATCCGCCAGTTCGCCACCCGGGGGGCGCGGGAGGCCCTGGCGCTGCCCCTGCCGGATGTGGACAGCCATCCGCGCATCGTCTACCTCCGGGAGACCATCCGCACCCTCTCCGCCCGGTACCAGGGGGAGGTTCCGGTGGTGGGGGTGCTGGTGAGCCCCGTGGACCTGCCGCCGCTGGTGATGGGCGTGGAGGCCTGGCTGGAGGCGCTCCTGTCCGAGCCGGACACGGCCCGGGCCCTCATGGAGCGCTGGGCGCCCTTCTGCGCGGATCTTGCCAACGCCATGCTGGGGGACGGTGCCACGCTCATCGCCGCCACGGCGAATTTCGCGAACCCCACCCTCGTGCCCCCCCGCGTGACCCAGGGCATCGGCCGGCCCGCCCTGGAGGCCACCTTCGGGGCCATCCGCGGTCCCATCATCCTCCACCACGGCGGGGCCCGTCTCGAGCCCCATCTGGACGCCTACCTGGGCCTGCCCAATGTGGCGGCCTACTTCGTGGACGCCCGGGACTCCCTCCCCCAGGCCCGGCGCCGCCTTGGCGAGGGGCCGATCCTCATCGGCAACGTCCATGGTCCCACCCTGGAGAACGAGACCCCCGAATCGGCCCGGAGCCTGGCCGAGGCCATCCTGGCCGAACGTGCCGGGGATCCTCGCTTCATTTTCGGGACCTCGGCCGCGGACATCCCGCTGGCGACGCCCCCGGAGGTGATCACCGCCCTGGTGGACGCCGTCTGCGCCGCCGGCAGCGTCGCCCCATGAGCCGGGAACCCGTTCCCCGCATCTGCATCGCCTGCTCCATCTTCCGTAAGGAGATCGAGCGGTTCCTGGCCCAGGAGGAGCTGGACATCCCGGTGAGGTTCCTGGGCTCCATGCTCCACATGGAGCCGGAGCAGCTGGAGGCCAAGCTACTGGCGGCGGTGGAGGAGGAATGGGCCAAGGGGAACGAGGTGGTCCTGGTCTACGGCGACTGCTGTCCGGGCATGACCACCCTCGAGGCCGCTGCCGGGGTGGCCCGGACGCAGGGCTTCAACTGCCCGGAGATCGTCCTCGGGCGGGAAACCTACCGGAGGATGCGGCGCGAGGGGGTCTTCTTCCTCATGCCCGAGTGGGTCGGCATCTGGCGCCGGGTGTTCCAGGGCACCTTGGGGCTCACGGGCGACACCGCCCGGGACTTCATGAAGGACATGCACACGCGGCTGGTGTACCTGGACACGGGCCTCGTCCCCGTCCCCGAGAAGGAGCTGGAGGAGATCCGCGACTACACCGGCCTGCCCCTGGAACGCATGAGCGTTTCCCTGGAACCGCTCCTGGACGGCCTTCGGCAGGCCGCCCTCCGGATACGCCATGAACAAGCTTGACTACTCCCGCATGAAGGACGCCCCGGCGATCCAGTTCATGGTCCTCGACATGCTCGGGAACATCATGACCCTGGCCGAGACGCCCTCCAGGATGGGCGTAAGCCTCACCCAGCAGATCCGCCAGCTGGTGGGCGCCAAGATCGTGGCCCTGATCCATTACACCGGGTGGGAGCGCAGCGGCGACTTCCGATTCCTGGCCGTCGAGCCCGAACGCCAGCGGGAAAGCCTGCGGCTGGAGGGCCTGGGCGGGCTGGTGCCCATCCTGCGCACGCTGGAGAAGGGCGTCCTGTGGAGCCGCGACGACCATCCCGCCTTCGCCTCGGAGGCCTTCCTGGCGATGGGCTGCGAGAGCCTCATCGCCATTCCGCTGACCATGGGCGCGGAACCCGTCGGCGCGCTCCTGGCCCTGGACCTCCTGGCCATGGAACGGCACGAGGATGTCCTTCGGTCGCTGGAGATCCTGGGGCCCTTCGTGGGGATCGTCATCCGCAACGCCTTCTACTACGAGAACCTGGAAGCGGAGGTGGAGGAGCGCACCCGGGAGCTCGCGGAGAGCGAACGGCGCTTCCGCAACCTGGCCGAAGCCGCTCCGGTGGGCATCTACCATCTGGACGGGGAAGGTCGGCTGGTCTTCGTGAACGAGCAGTGGCGGCAGATCACGGGGCTCACCTGGCTGGAGGGCCCGCCGGAGGCGTTCCACGACCTCATCCACCCGGAGGACCGCCCGCGGATCGTCGGCCTGTGGCAGGAGGCCATGGCGGGCCGCCGTGACTTCCAGGGCGACTACCGCCTGCTGCGGGCCGACGGGAGCATCGTGTGGGTGATCGGGACGGCGGTCTTCGAATTCGACGAAACCGGCCGGTTCATGGGGGTCATCGGCACGCTCCTGAACATCACCCTCCGCCGGCAGGCGGAGGCCGAACGCAACAAGTTCCAGGCCCAGCTCCTCCAGGTCCAGAAGATGGAAAGCCTGGGGAACCTGGCCGGCGGCGTCGCCCACGACATGAACAACGTGCTCGGCGCGGTGCTGGCCATGGCCTCCGCCAACCTCGAGATCCAGGAGCCCGGCAGCCCCGCCTACCGCGCCTTCGAGACCATCGTCCAGGCCGCCACCCGCGGCGGAAAGATGGTCAAGGGCCTCCTGAACTTCGCCCGCCAGAGCACCCTCGAGAACCAGGTGCTGGACATGAACGCCATCCTGCAGGAGGAGGTGAACCTGCTGGAGCGCACCACCCTGGCCAAGGTCCATCTCGTCCTGGATCTGGCCCACCCCCTGGGGGCCATCCGCGGGGACGCCAGCGCGCTGACCCACGCGGTGATGAACCTCTGCGTCAATGCCGTGGACGCGATGCCCGAGAACGGGACCCTCACGCTGAGCACCCGGAACGTGGACGGGCAGGCCATTGAAGTCCTGGTGCAGGATACCGGTTCGGGCATGACGAAGGACGTGCTGGACAAGGCACTGGATCCCTTCTTCACCACCAAGGAGCAGGGCAAGGGCACGGGCCTGGGTCTGTCCATGGTCTACGCCACCGTGAAGGCCCACCAGGGCACCCTGGATATCCAGAGTGAACCTGGCCGGGGCACCCGCATCCGCCTGCGGTTCCCCGCGTGCCCGGGCGCCATGGAAACCGGCGCCGAGGTGGATCCCCGGGTCAAGAAAGGGTCCGCCCGCCGGCTCAGCATCCTTGTGGTGGATGACGATCCCCTGATCCAAAGCTCCTTCCGTGCCCAGCTGGACGTGCTTGGCCACGAGGTTGTGACCACACCCTGCGGGGAGGATGCCCTGGGGGTCCTCAGGTCAGGCCTGCAGCCCGATCTGGTGATCCTCGACATGAACATGCCGGGCCTTGGTGGCAGGGGCACGCTGCCCCTCCTGAGGGTGCAATGCCCCACGGTTCCCGTCCTCATCGTCACCGGGCGGGGCGACCAGGGTGCGTTGGACCTGGTCCAGAGCCATGCCCACGTCTCCGTGTTGCTGAAACCCTTTACCCTGAAGGACCTTCAAGACCAGCTACGCCACCTTTCCGGAGATGAGCCCTAAGCAATTCACCGTATTCCCGTTGCGCCCGGCCGGGTGGAAGGTAGTGGAGAGGAGGTGGTCCGCATGCCGCGGTTGGAATGGATGCAGCGCTGGGAAACGGGGGACGCGAAGATCGACCTTGAGCACCGCATGATGGTGGAAGGGTACAACCGTCTGCAGGAAGCCCGGGAGGCGGGCGCGGCCGAGCCCGAGGTGAAACGCGCGCTCTCCTTCCTGCTGGTCTACGTGGAGACCCACTTCCAGAACGAGGAGGCCGTCATGGAGCGCCTGGGCTACCCCTTCCTCGCCGAGCACATCGCGGAACACCGGGAATGCACCCGCAGGATCAACCACCTCCTGGAATGCCACCGCAACGCGGGTGAGGACGTGGTAGAAGGGCTGGGGCGGTTCTTCAAATACTGGCTGGTGGAGCATTTCGAGGTGTCCGACCGGCAGTGGGCGGCCTATGCGGAGGTTCAGACGGCGGGTTGAAGGCTCGTACGGTCGATACGTGCAATGCCAAGGCCCGATTTGGGTGTGCGGTATAATCCAGCCCTGTGGTTCCGAGAAAAACCAGCGTCCGGCATTTCGTCGAATTTTGCCCAATCTCAGGGAACACCGACGACATGAGGCCAGCGTGGAAGACCGGAAGCTATCCAGGGAACAGATCGCCCTTTCGATCCTGAACGGACTGAGCCCGACCCTGGGTCTCGCGTCCGAATACTACACGTCCAACGACCAGGCCAAGCGGGAGGCCTGCCAGATGGTCTTCCAGATGGCGGACATCTTCATCCAGGAGCGGGATAAGGCCTAGGCTTTCCGTCCCTGGCCCTTGTTCAGGATGCCGTCCACGCTGATGAGCAGGTCCGCCAGGGGCTTCAGCTCCGAGGCGTTCAGCGTCAGCTCCCCATCCTCCACCGGGAAGAAGCGCTCCAGCTCCTCCCGCCACCGCCACCATTTCAGCGACAGCGCCCCACTGGGGGTCCGGCTGACCCACAGCTCGAAGTCCTTCCGATGCAGCATTCCGAGGATGTGACCCGGAGCGGGCGCTTCGCCCCCGTCCGGGAGGACGGGCTCCTTCAGGAATGGAACAACGTTGGATGGTCTATTCATTGCCCACGGCACCCTTCGGGGGTAATTCAGCAAGGTTCCGTAACGAGTCATTCAGGAGAGCGGAACACAGCGAAGTCCGCTCAGCAAAATTACCATCCTTATGCTTGGCTTGTCTGGAGTTCATAGGCCTCGCTGATCCCATGATTCCCAATGCTCCTTTGCAGGCCTGAACGCGTGGCTGCCATCGCGGCCTGTCAAGCCGGCGCCTCTGCGATATAAGGGCACGGCCGGGGGGGATGGTTAGGANNGGGAGCGAAGCGGACGAGGACGTTCCTAACCATCCACCCCAGCGGTGGGTCGTGCTGAAAATTACCCGCCCATGCAATCCCGTCGCCGAAGCGTACTCGCCGATCCCATCACAAAGGAAAAGGGCGGCTTTGGGGAGCCGCCCTCTTTTACTGTTTTTGGTCGGCGCGAGAAGATTCGAACTTCCGACNNTGCGCTACCAGGCTGCGCCACGCGCCGTGAACATACGAGTCTAGGACAGATGGGAGGGCGGGTCAAGGCATGTTCTCTCGGGTTAGACTGAGGGAATGACTGAACGACTGATTCTCATCACCAACGACGATGGAGCCTGGGCACCCGGGCTGGATGCCCTGGCCAGGGTGGCTTCCCGGTTCGGCCGGGTCGTGGCCGTGGCCCCCGACAGGAACCGCTCCGCGGTGTCCAGCGCCATGAGCCTCAACGACGTCCTCCGCCTCCAGGACCTGGGCGGGGACCGCTACGCCTGCTCCGGCACCCCCGTGGACTGCGTCCTCATCGGGATCCGGGCCGTCCTCAAGCGCGAGCCGGACTGGGTGCTCTCGGGCATCAACCACGGCTACAACCTGGGCGAGGACGTGTTCTACTCCGGCACCGTGGGGGCGGCCTTCGAGGGCTGCCTGCAGGGGGCCCGGGCCGCGGCCTTCTCCATCGACACCCGGGGCGACCTCGCCGTGGGCGAAACGTGGATCGGCACCTTCCTGGAACGCTTCGAGTCCATGAACCTGCCCCCCAACCGCATCTGGAACGTGAACCTGCCCCAGGGCGAGCCCAAGGGTTTCCGCCTGTCCAGCCAGGACAACCGCAAATACCACGACATGGTCGAAGAGCGGCTGGATCCCCGCCGCACCCCCTACTTCTGGATCGGCGGCGAAATGGGCCCCACCTATTCAAAGGGCCCCGGCACGGACGCCGAGTCGGTGCTCAGCGGCTACGTGAGCGTCTCGCCCCTGCGCCTGGACCTGGCCTGCCCCGAAGTCCTGGGACGGGGCGCGGAGTTCGACGGCATCTTCAACGGAAACGCCCGGTGAAAGCCGGGTTCCACGCCCATGGACGCGTCCAGGGGGTGGGCTTCCGGTGGTTCGTGCAGGAGGTGGCCCGGGGCCTGGACCTGGCCGGCTGGGCCCGCAACGAGCCCGACGGCACGGTCTCGGGGGAGGCGTCCGGCGATTTTTCCAGGCTGGAGGCCCTGAGGGAGCGGCTTGAGCAGGGCCCCCCCTCCGCGCGCGTTTCTCGGCTGGACTGGTGGGTGGTGGATGATGGACAATCACTTCCCCACCCCTTC
>DBME01000070.1 GCA_002298155.1 Holophagaceae bacterium UBA706
GGCCTGACGGCTTCCGTGTACGCGCAAAGGGGAGGCGTGCTGGACGCCTCCCCTTTTTCGTCCAGGACCCGC
This sequence comes from Holophagaceae bacterium UBA706, assembly GCA_002298155.1. Taxonomy (GTDB): domain Bacteria; phylum Acidobacteriota; class Holophagae; order Holophagales; family Holophagaceae; genus Mesoterricola. The sequence goes on from DBME01000070.1 coordinate 73, forward strand.
TAGTTCTCCAGGGCCTTCTCGAGGGCCACGGCCACCGCCACGGAGGCGCCGACCATGGGGTTGTTGCCCATGCCCAGGAAGCCCATCATCTCGACGTGGGCCGGCACGGAGGAGGAACCGGCGAACTGCGCGTCGGAGTGCATGCGGCCCATGGTGTCGGTCATGCCGTACGAGGCGGGGCCGGCGGCCATGTTGTCCGGGTGGAGGGTGCGCCCCGTGCCGCCGCCCGAAGCCACGGAGAAGTACTTCTTGCCCTGCTCCAGGCATTCCTTCTTGTAGGTGCCGGCCACCGGGTGCTGGAAGCGGGTGGGGTTGGTGGAATTGCCCGTGATGCTCACGTCCACGCCCTCGTGGTGGTTGATGGCCACGCCCTCGCGGACGTCGTCGCAGCCATAGCAGCGGACCTTGGCCTTCTCGCCCTTGGAATAGGCGATCTCGCGCACGATCTCCAGCTTGCCGGAGAGGTAGTCGAACTTCGTCTGCACGTAGGTGAAGCCGTTGACCCGGGAGATGATCTGGGCGGCGTCCTTGCCCAGGCCGTTGAGGATCACGCGCAGGGGCTCCTTGCGGGCCTTGTTGGCGGACCGGGCGAGGCCGATGGCCCCTTCCGCCGCGGCGAAGGACTCGTGGCCCGCCAGGAAGGCGAAGCACCGGGTCTCCTCGCGCAGGAGCATCGAGGCCAGGTTCCCGTGGCCCACGCCCACCTTGCGGTCGTCCGCGACGGAGCCGGGGATGCAGAAGGCCTGCAGCCCGTCGCCGAGGGTGGTGGCGATCTCGACCGCCTTGGTCTGGCCCTTGCGGATGGCCATGGCCGCGCCCAGGGTGTAGGCCCAGCAGACGTTGTCGAAACAGATGGGCTGGATGCCCTTGACGATGCCGTGGACGTCGACGCCCTTGGCGGTGCAGAGATCCCGGGCCTCCTCCAGGGAGGCGAAGCCGTTCTGCTTCAGGACCGGTTCGATCTGCTTGATTCTTCGCTCGTAACCTTCGAAAAGTGCCATGACTTTCTCCTTCTTCCTACTGGTGCCTGGGATTGATGTAGCGGACGGCCTCGTCGAAGCGCCCGTAGGAGCCGGTGGCCTTCTTCATGGCCTCGGCGGCTTCCACGCCCTTCTCGACGGATTCCATCATCTTGCCCAGGTGCACGAACTCGTAGCCGATGACCTCGTCGTTCTCGTCCAGGGCCAGCCGCGTGACGTAGCCCTCGGCCATCTCCAGGTAGCGCACGCCCTTGGCGACGGTGCCGTACATCGTCCCCACCTGGCTGCGCAGGCCCTTGCCCAGGTCCTCGAGACCGGCGCCGATGGGCAGGCCGCCCTCGGAGAACGCGGTCTGGGTGCGGCCGTAGGTGATCTGCAGGAACAGTTCGCGCATGGCGGTGTTGATGGCGTCGCACACGAGATCGGTGTTCATGGCTTCGAGAATGGTCTTGCCGGTGAGGATCTCGGCGGCCATGGCGGCGCTGTGGGTCATGCCCGAGCAGCCGATGGTCTCGATCAGGGCCTCCTGGATGATCCCGTCCTTCACGTTCAGGGTGAGCTTGCAGGCGCCCTGCTGGGGGGCGCACCAGCCCACGCCGTGCGTGAGGCCGGAAATGTCCTTGATCTCCCGGGCCTGGACCCAGCGGCCTTCCTGGGGGATGGGGGCGGGACCGTGGTCAGGCCCTTTGGCCACCCGGCACATGTGCTCGACTTCTGTGGAATAAAGCATGCTTGGACCTCCTGGTCATGCGTGGTGCTTCGGGGTGTGGACCCGGTGGCCTCCGTAGATGCCCCGGTGTCCGACGAGGACATAGGCGAGAAAACAGGTCAGGACGAGCGGACTCACGAATCCGGATCCGAACAGTTCGATTCCCATGAGGGTCGATGCGATGGGGGTGTTGCTCGCGGCTGCGAAGACAGCGATGAACCCGATGGCGGCGACAAAGGGGACCGGCATATCCAGAATGGGCGCAAGGGCGGCTCCGAGCAAGGCCCCGATGACGAACAAGGGCGTGACCTCCCCCCCCTTGAACCCGAAACCCAGCGTCACCGCCGTGAAGATGAACTTGGCCGCGAAGGCCCAGGACGGCACCGGCCCGGCCCCCTCGAAGACCCTGGGCAGCCAGTCGGTGCCCAGGTTCAGGAAGTCCCGGCTCCGGAAGGCCAGGACCAGGAGGATCACCGCGCACCCGCCCAGGAAGGCCCGGAGGATGGGGTTGGCGATGATCCGGCCCGTGAGGGCTGCGAGGCGGTGGGTGGCTTCCGAGAAGCTCCCGGCCACCAGTGCCACGGGGAGCGTGAACAGGGCCAGCTTGAAGGCCACCAGGGCGTCGAAGCCGATGGCGGCGGGATGGAAGATCGTGTGGTGGACGTTCAGGAGGCGGCAGATGCCGTCCCCGGCGAAGCTGGCCATGGCGCAGATGAGGAGGCCCTCGTAGTGCATCTTGCCGATGGCGATGACCTCCATGCCGAAGACCGCCCCCGCCACGGGCGTGCCGAACAGGGACCCGAAGCCCGCGGAGACGCCGGCCATGAGCAGGAGCCGCTGCCGGGACTGGGTCACCCTCAGCCAGGGCCAGGGCAGCCTTCCCACGGAGCGCGCCAGGCTGGCGCCCATCTGGATGGCGGTGCCCTCGCGGCCCGCGGAGCCCCCGCCCAGGTGGGTCAGCAGGGTTCCGGCCAGCACCAGCGGGGCCATGCGCGCCGGGACCCGGCCCCGGAACTCGAGGACCTCGTCCATGACCAGCGTTCCGCCCCCCTCGGCGACCTTGCCGAACCGCCGGTAGAGCCAGGCGCTGGCCGCCCCGAAGACGGGCAGGAGCCACAGGAGCCAGCCGTGGCGCACCTGCGCGTGGATGGCGCGTTCCAGGAGCCACAGGAACAGGGCCGAGGCGCCGCCGGCGAGGACGCCCACCAGGGCCCCCATTCCCAGGTCCCAGATCGTCCTGCGAAGTCTGATGATCAATCCATGCACACGGTCCCCCTGCGACTACGCGTAGGCGCCATCAGCCGGCAGGGCGGTTACAAGGTGGACACCATCACCTTTCATTCAATTTAGGTCAACCCCGGCGGAATGGGAAGCCCCTGCGGGTTCCGCGGGGGAGGCGTCTCCCCGTGCAGCGCGCGCCCCTGGGAGGTGTTGCGGGCTCCGGCGTAGGAATAAAAATGGCATGATAAGCTCCAAATAGTTGTTCACAATGCAGGGGATTTCCGGGAATCACGCCTTGTCGGATGGAGCTTTCGTGAAAGCGTTGCGGCTTGCCCTCGTGCTGCTCTGCTCGGTCCTCGCCTTCGCGGGGGACGTCTTCTTCGGCGGGGCCCAGCCCCACAGCCGGGAACCCGTGACCGTGGTGGCCTACACCGCCTACACGGTGGGGTACTCCGAGACCCGGAAGGTGCCCCTGTGGAGCGTCTACACCGTGGAGCACACCGCCGCCGAGCCGATGGAGGTCTCCCGCAAGGGGTTCACCTTCTTCACGGAGAAGGCCACCCGAGCTCAGGTCGCGACCCGCGACTACACCCATTCCGGCTACGCCCGGGGCCACATGACGCCCTTCGCGGCCATCGCCTACGCCTTCGGCGAGGAGGCCTCGCGGGAGACCTTCTCCATGGCCAACATCGTGCCCCAGCTCCAGCGGCACAACGCGAGGATCTGGGCCCAGCTGGAGGAGGCCGTCAGCGGCACCCGCACGGCGGCGGGCTTCCACCCGGGCCTGACGCGGGCCGCGGCCCACATCTGGGTCTACACAGGCCCCGTGCTGGACGGGGAGGGCTCGGGAACCGTCATCAGCGACAAGGAGATCGCCGTGCCCACGGCCCTCTGGAAGGCGGCCATCTGGATCACCCCCGCGGGCGAGACCCGGGCCTGCGCCTGGATCATCCCCCATGAGGAAGGGCTGGATCCCAAGACCTACATGACCTACGCCACCACCCTGAAGGCGGTGGAGGAACGCGCGGGGGTCACCCTCGTGCCCGAGGACCCCGGGCACGTGATGGACCGGTGCGACGCCAAGGACGTGGCCGAGGCGCAGCCTTGATGCCCCGGCGCCTCCTGGGGCCGGCCGCGCTCGCGGCGGGCGTGCTCCTGGGGCTCCTCGCCCTGGGCCTCCCCTCNNCGACATCGACGTGATCGCCAGGGCCCCCCATTCCGTGTGGGACCAGGCCAGCCTTCCTCCGGTGCGCGACCACATCCGCGGGCGCCTGGCGGGCCTGGGGCTCACCGTGACGACCTCGCGGCCCGGGGAGGTCACCGATACCTATGGCCACACCTATCCCCTGGAGAACATCTCGGCCTCCCTGCCGGGCCGGAGCGGTTCCTCGGTCCTGCTGGTGTCGCACTACGACTCGGCCCCCGGCAAGCGCCGGGCCGAATCCGACGGTTCCTGCGGCGCGGCCGACGACGGCTACGGCGTGGCGGCCATGCTGGAGATCGCCGGAATCCTCGTCCGTGCCGGGGAGGGCCGGGAGAACGGCGTGCGCTTCCTCTTCACGGATGCCGAGGAGACCGGGCTCCTGGGGGCCCGCGCGGAAATGGCGCACAACCTCGCCGCTTACCAGGATGTGAACCTGGTGATCAACTTCGAGGCGCGGGGAAACCGGGGTCCCGCGGTGATGTTCGAGACGGGCCGGAACAACCTGGCCACGATTCGCCTGTTCCGGCGCGCCCACCGGGCCTTCGCGTACTCCTTCGCCCCGGACGTGTACCGGCGGATGCCCAACGGCACCGACTTCACCGTCTTCAGCCGGCTGGGATACGCAGGCCTCAATTTCGCGGTGCTCGAGGACCTGTCCACCTACCACACGCCCCTGGACAACCCGGCCAACATCTCCCTGGCGAGCCTGCAGCACTACGGGGACCAGGTGCTGCCGGTGGTGCGGGCCTATGCGGAGGACCGGCGCTATGCGGGCAGGAACGCCTTCACGTCCCGGGAGGACGCGGTCTTCTTCTCGTGGCTGCCGGGGGTCTTCCTGTGCTGGTCCGCGGAAACGGACCGGATCCTGGCGGAGCTGGCGACGCTGGCCTTCGTGGTCTGGGCCGGCTGGAACCTGGCCCGGGGACGGGCCCGGGCGGGGGCTGCCGGGCTGTGGTTCCTGGGGTGGGCGGCCGTGGCCGTCCTCGCGCTGGGGACGGGGCTGGGGGCGTGCCTCCTGGCGGGACGGCTCACGGGCCTACCCTGGCACCTCACCTACATGCCCAATGTCCCCCTGGAACGGGGGATCTTCGGGGGGCTGGTCCTGCTGCTCGCGGTGGCCTGCCGGGCCCTGGCGGGGTGGCGGGGCGGGGGCGGGCGGTCCCGCCTCCTGGGCGCCCTGGGTCTCCAGCTGGCCCTGCTCTGGACCGTGGCCTTCGTCCTCCCGGGGGGCACCTTCCTCTTCTCCGTGCCGCTCCTGGCGGCCCTGGCATGCCTGGCGGCGGCGGACCTGGCCGGGCGCCCCTGGCTCGCCCTGGTTGCGGTGGCGCTCACGGCGTCGCTCTTCGTGCCGGTGCTCCACCTCCTGTTCCTCGCCCTGACCCTGGGCGCCCTGGGACCCGTGCTCCTGCTGGCGGCCTTCCCCCTGTCCCTCCTGGGATGTCTGGCGGCCGAAGGTGAACTGGTCAGGTCATAATTGAAGAGAACTGTCTATTCCGGGTAGTCCAGTCGGGCCTATGGTTGGGGTGGGAGGAACCCCCATGCTGCTCACCCTGGACGCCCGCGACCCCCGTTCCCGGACCCAGCAGATCGTCGTCCGGATCGAGGACCTCATCGAGAAGGGGCACCTGAAGGTGGGCGAACGGCTCCCTTCCACCCGGGCCCTGGCCGGGCAGCTGGGACTCCACCGCACCACCGTGGCCACCGCCTACCAGACCCTGTGGTCCCTGGGCCGGCTCGAGCTGCGCCCCGGCACCTTGCCCCGGGTCCGGGCGCGGGGG
>DBME01000376.1 GCA_002298155.1 Holophagaceae bacterium UBA706
TTCGCCCACTTCCGCTGGTAATTGCTGGACCTGCAACGACGGGGCCGATCATGACGGATCGGCCCCCGTTTTTGCCCAGTGCTGTTTGACCCTGTCTCTGATATTTGATTCCTGAATTCTGAAGGAGGCCCCCGTGGCCCGCACGACTCCCCTCGAGCGCTACCGCAACATCGGCATCATGGCNNGATGCCGGCAAGACCACGACGACGGAGCGTATCCTCTACTACACCGGCAAGATCCACAAGATCGGCGAGGTGCATGAGGGCGCGGCCACGACCGACTGGATGGTGCAGGAACAGGAGCGGGGCATCACCATCACCTCCGCTGCCATCACGGCGTCCTGGACGGCCCAGACGGGCCAGCTCAAGGACATCGAGCACCGCATCAACATCATCGACACGCCCGGCCACGTCGACTTCACCGCCGAGGTGGAGCGCAGCCTGCGCGTCCTCGACGGCTCCGTGGCCGTGTTCTGCGCCGTCGGCGGCGTCGAGCCCCAGAGCGAGACCGTCTGGCGGCAGGCCGACAAGTACGGCGTGCCCCGCCTGGGCTTCGTCAACAAGATGGACCGCCCCGGCGCGGACTTCTTCCGCGTCTGCGAGATGATGCGCACCCGCATCAAGGCCCGGCCCATGCCCATCCAGATCCCCATCGGGGCCGAGGAGAACTTCAAGGGCGTGGTTGACCTCGTCCTGATGAAGGCCCTCACCTTCAGCGAAGGCGACAAGGGCTTCGAGGTCGTCTACGGCGAGATCCCCGAGGATCTCGTGGAGACCGCCAACGAGTGGCGCGAGAAGATGATCGAGATGGTCGCCGAGACCGACGAGCATCTGATGGACAAGTACCTCACCGGCGAAGCCCTCACCGAGGACGAGATCCGGGACGGCATCCGCAAGGGCTGCCTGGGCCTGGCCTTCACCCCCATGTGCTGCGGCTCGGCCTTCAAGAACAAGGGCGTCCAGCCCCTGCTCGATTGCGTCGTGAGCTACATGCCCAGCCCGCTGGACGTGCCCGCCATCCAGGGCCATGACCTCGACGGCAACCAGATCGAGCGTCCCGCCAAGGACAGCGAGCCCTTCAGCGCCCTCATCTTCAAGATCATGGCCGATCCCTTCGTGGGCTCCCTGGCGTTCATCCGCGTCTACTCCGGCGTCATGGCCGCGGGTTCCGGCGTGTTCAACTCCAACAAGGGCCGCCGCGAGCGCATCGGGCGCCTCCTCCAGATGCACGCCAACAAGCGCGAGGACATCGACGAGGTCCGCACGGGCGACATCGGCGCCGCCGTGGGCTTCAAGGACGTCCTCACCGGGCAGACCATCTGCGACGAGAACCACCCCGTGATCCTCGAGTCCATGGACTTCCCCGATCCCGTCATCCAGGTCTCCATCGAGCCCAAGACCAAGGCCGACCAGGAGAAGATGGGCGTCGCCCTGAGCCGCCTGGCCCAGGAGGATCCCACCTTCAAGGTCAAGACCGATCCCGAGACCGGCCAGACCATCATCGCCGGCATGGGTGAGCTCCACCTCGAGATCATCGTCGACCGCATGATGCGCGAGTTCAAGGTCGAAGCCAACGTCGGCAAGCCCATGGTGGCCTACCGCGAAACCATCCGGAAGCGGGTGGAGGCCGAAGGCAAGTTCGTGCGTCAGTCCGGTGGCCGCGGCCAGTACGGCCACGTCAAGATCTACGTCGAGCCCAACGAGGCCGGCAAGGGTTACGAGTTCGTCAACGACATCAAGGGCGGCGTCATTCCCAAGGAATACATCAAGCCCGTCGACCAGGGCATCCAGGAAGCCATGCAGTCCGGCGTCCTGGCCGGCTACCCCGTGGTGGACGTCAAGATCACGCTCTACGACGGAAGCTACCACGAGGTGGACTCCAACGAAATGGCGTTCAAGATCGCCGGCTCCATGGGTTTCAAGGCCGGGTGCGAGAAGGCCAGCCCCGTGCTCCTCGAGCCCATCATGAGCGTCGAGGTCGTCGTCCCCGAAGACTACATGGGCGACGTCATCGGCAACCTCAACAGCCGCCGTGGCCGCATCGAGAACATGGAAGACCGGGCCGGCGTCAAGGTCGTCACCTCCCAGGTCCCCCTGGCCGAGATGTTCGCCTACTCCACCAGCCTGCGCGGCATGACCCAGGGCCGCGGCAACTACACCATGCAGTTCAGCCATTACGACGAGGCTCCCCGGAACGTGGCGGAAGAAGTGATCGCCAAGGTCCGCGGAACCAAGTAGTCCTATTCCCAGCGTCTAGGCGCCGGGATTGCATGTCACAGCCCCCTCCTGGGGGTGAGGTCGCCTGAGATCCCCGGATCGAGACCTCCTGATACCGAGCCGAAGGGGGGGGAAACCCTCCCTGAAGCCTTGAAAATCAAAAAAAGCCATTGCGAAAACGATGGCTTTTGCTATTCTGATTGGCCCTGTCCCTGTCATCGGGACAACAAAACCCATGGGCGGTCAGCGCCCCACGTCTATGGACGGTACACCCGTCCCACTGGAGTGAAGATGAAAGATAATATTCGCATCCGTCTGCGAGCCTTCGACCACCGTCTGCTGGACCAGTCCACCCGTGAAATCGTGGACACGGCCAAGCGCACTGGGGCCCAGGTTGCGGGGCCCATCCCCCTTCCGACCCGCACGTCGAAGTACACGGTCAACCGCTCTCCCCACGTCGACAAGAAGAGCCGCGACCAGTTCGAGATCCGCACCCACAAGCGGCTCCTGGACATCCTCAACCCCACGCAGAACACCGTGGACACCCTCATGCGCCTGGACCTCCCGGCGGGTGTGGATGTGGAGATCAAGGTGTTCAGCCGTCAGGGCAACCGGTAAGGGAGGATGAGGATAATGACCAAGGGAATCATCGGCAAGAAGCTGGGCATGACCCAGATCTTCAACGAAAAGGGACAGATCGTCCCCGTTACCGTCATCCAGGCTGGCCCCTGTGTCGTGGTGATGCGCAAGACCGTGGCCAGGGATGGCTACGAGGCCGTGCAGGTGGGCTTCGTGGATCCCCAGGGCGGCAAGCGCGCCTCCAAGCCTGAGAAGGGCCACTGCGAGAAGCACGGGGTCGCCCCCGTCCGCGTTCTTCGCGAGCTCAAGGTCGACGCCACCGACACCCTCAAGGAAGGCGATTCGATCCTCGCCGGCCAGTTCGAGGGCGGCGCCAAGGTGCACGTCACCGGCATCAGCAAGGGCAAGGGCTTCGCGGGCGTCATGAAGCGGCACCACTTCAAGGGTGGTCGCGCGACCCACGGCTCCATGTTCCACCGCGCCCCCGGTTCCATCGGTGGCAGCTCCTACCCCTCCCGTGTGTGGCCCGGTATGCGCATGGGCGGCCACATGGGCGCCGAGCAGGTCACCGTCCGGAATCTGGAAGTGGCCCGCGTGGACGCCGAGAACAACCTGCTGCTCATCAAAGGCGCCGTTCCCGGCCCCAAGGGCGGCTACGTCGTGATCAAGCAGGAGGCGTAAGATGGCGGTCTTCACTCACCCCGTCGTGAATCTGGACAACAAGCAGGTCGGCACCGTCGAGCTCCTCGCCGAAGTCTTCAAGCTTGAAGAGATCAACAACCACCTGATCTGGGAATCCGTGCGGCACCACCTGGCCCGTCGCCGGGCTGGCACCGCCAAGACCAAGGACAAGTCCGAGGTCTCCGGCTCCGGTCGCAAGCTCTGGAAGCAGAAGGGCACCGGTCGCGCCCGCGTCGGTTCCATCCGCTCCATCCTGTGGAAGGGCGGCGGCACGGCCCACGGCCCGAACCCCCGCTGCTACGACTACGCGTTCCCGAAGCGCGCCCGGCGTTCCGCCCTGCGCAACGCCCTCTCCGCCAAGTTCGCCTCCGGCCAGGTCCTGGTCGTGGAGAACTGGGCTGTGGATTCCCACAAGACCAAGGCCCTCATCGCCACCCTGACCCATCTGGGCGTGGACGGTTCGGCCCTGCTCGTGGGCACCTCGGAGAAGGCCACCCTGGCCGCCGGCAACAACCCCAAGCTCGCCACCATCGAGAGCCTGGGCGTCAACGTCTATGACCTTCTGAAGTTCGACCAGGTTGTCTTCTCCAAGGAAGCCATCCTGGCCCTCCAGGAAGTGGTGAAGCCATGACCAAGATTTTCGAAGTGATCCGCAAGCCCCTCCTCACCGAGAAGGGACAGATCCTGCGCGAAGCCAACATCCAGGTCTTCGAAGTGGCCGTCTGGGCCTCCAAGCACCAGATCAAGGAAGCGGCTGAACTGCTGCTCCAGGCCAAGGTCAAGTCCATCCGCACCGTGCGCATGCCCGCCAAGAGCAAGCGCCTCGGCCGTTGGATGGGGACCACGGGATCCAAGAAGAAGGCCTACATCGAGCTCGGTGAATCCACCGCGGCTGCGGAGTAGGGCCAACCAACCACTCGCCGGACGGACAAGCAGTGCCACTATCGTCCGGCCATTTTGAGGCATGAGGATAATCATGAGCATCAAGCTGCTCAAGCCCACGACCCCCGGTCAGCGCGGCATGTCCAAGCAGGGATTCGAGGAGATCACCACTGATACTCCCGAGCGCTCCCTTCTGGCCAAGCGCAACCGCTCCGGCGGCCGCTCCAACACGGGCCGCATCACCACCCGCCACATCGGCGGCGGTCACAAGAAGCGGTACCGCATCATCGACTTCAAGCGCAACAAGGCTGACGTTCCGGCCCGGGTCGCCACCATCGAGTACGACCCCAACCGCACCGCCCGCATCGCGCTCCTGATCTACGCCGACGGCGAGAAGCGCTACATTCTGGCCCCCGACGGCCTGGAAGTGGGCCGCACCGTCCTCTCCGGCAAGAACGCGGACATCCTGGTGGGCAACACCCTGCCCCTCAAGAACATCCCGCTCGGCACCGAAGTGCACAACATCGAGCTGAAGCCCGGCAAGGGCGGCCAGATCGCCCGCGCCGCCGGCACCTTCGCCCAGCTCGTGGCCAAGGACGCCGAATACGCTCAGCTGCGCATGCCCTCCGGTGAGATCCGCAAGATCCACCTCGAGTGCTCCGCCACCATCGGCAAGGTCGGCAACCTGCAGCACGAGAACGTCGCCCTGGGCAAGGCCGGCCGCAAGATCTGGCTGGGCATCCGCCCGACGGTCCGCGGTGTCGTCATGAACCCGGTGGATCACCCCCACGGCGGCGGCGAAGGCCGCACCTCCGGCGGCCGTCACCCTGTGACGCCCTGGGGTCAGCCCACCCGCGGCTACAAGACGCGCTCCAACAAGCGCACCACCAAATTCATCGTCAAGCGGATCAACTAGGAGGGGTATTCATGGCTCGTTCGCTAAAAAAAGGTCCGTTCATCGATGCCCACCTCCAGAAGAAGGTGGACACTGCCCAGCAGGTCAACGACAAGCGGGTCATCAAGACCTGGTCCCGTCGTTCCACCGTGGTCCCTTCGATGATCGGTCTCACCATCGCCGTGCACAACGGCAACAAGTTCATCCCTGTCTACGTCACCGACAACATGGTGGGCCACAAGCTGGGGGAGTTCTCCCTGACCCGCACCTTCAGGGGCCACGCCGGCAAGTCCGACGCCAAGGCCAAGGGGAAGTAAGATGACGACCATCGTTTCCAGCGCCACGCTCCGGCACCTCCGCGGCTCCGCCCAGAAGGCCCGGCTCGTGATCGACCTCATCCGGGGCAAGAAGGTCGGCGAAGCCCAGTGGGTCCTCGCCTCCACCAAGAAGTACGCCGCCGGGCACATCAAGAAGATCCTGGATTCCGCCGTGGCCAACGCCATCGACAAGGATCCCGCCGTCAATCCCGACGATCTCTTCGTCAAGAGCGCCTTCGTGGACGAGGGCTTCCGCATGAAGCGCGTCCGCCCCGCCCCCATGGGCCGGGCCTACCGCGTGCAGAAGCGCACCTGCCACATCACGCTCCAACTCGGTCGGGAGGAATAAACCATGGGTCAGAAAGTCCATCCGTACGGCTTCCGTATCGTCCACAACAAGAACTGGCACTCCAAGTGGTTCAGCAAGCGTGAATACGCGACCCTGCTCCACGAGGACCTCAAGCTCCGCAAGGAACTGAAGAAGCAGCTCCACGGCCTGAACGCCATGGTGTCCAAGATCGACATCGAGCGCGCCGCCGACAAGGTCACCGTGCGCATCTTCACGGCCCGCCCCGGCATCGTCATCGGCCGCAAGGGCGCCGAGATCGACAAGCTGCGCGAGGACCTGCAGGCCAAGCTCAAGCGCCCCGTGAGCGTCGACATCCAGGAGATCAAGAAGCCTGAGATCGATGCCCAGCTGGTCGCCGAGGGCGTCGCCCAGCAGCTGGAACGCCGTATCGCGTTCCGCCGCGCCATGCGCAAGGCCGAGGAAGCCGCCATCCGCTTCGGCGCCAAGGGCTTCAAGATCAAGGTCTCCGGTCGTCTTAACGGTGCCGAGATCGCCCGCACCGAGGACTATCTCTCCGGCCAGATGCCCCTCCAGACGATCAGGGCCAACGTTGACTACGGCTTTGCCGAGGCCAACACCACCTACGGCATCATCGGGGTCAAGGTGTGGGTCAACCTCGCCGAAGCCGCCGTCGAAACCGTGAAGCGCTGAGGTAACAGCCATGTTGATGCCAAACAAAGTGAAGCACCGCAAAGTCCAGAAGGGCCGGACCACCGGCGTCTCGACCCGCGGCAACGATCTCTCCTTTGGCGACTACGGACTCAAGGCTCTCGAGCACTGCTGGCTCACCAACCGGCAGATCGAAGCCGCCCGTATCGCCATGACCCGCCACATCAAGCGCGGCGGGCGCATCTGGATCCGGATCTTCCCCGACCGGCCCACCACCAGCAAGCCCGCTGAAACCCGCATGGGTTCCGGCAAGGGCGCGCCCGATGGCTGGGTCGCCGTGATCCGCCCCGGTCGCATCCTGTTCGAGATGGAAGGCGTGGACGAGGCCACCGCCAAGGACGCCCTCCGCCTGGCGCAGATGAAGCTCTCCGTGGCCACCGAGTTCGTCTCCAGAACCCCCCCGGAAGAATGAGGAGATTGAGATGAACAAGAAGAATCCATTCAGCGAACTGGCCGGCAAGAGCATCGAGGAACTGGCGCAGCTTGAGGCCGACCTGGCCGCCAAGCGGTTCACCCTCCGCTTCCAGCACGCCGTGGGTCAGGTGGAGAACACCGCCGAGATCCGCAAGACGCGCCGCGAGCTGGCCCGCGTCAAGACCGCCCTCAAGTCCAAGCTGGCCCAGTGAGGTAGCCCATGAGCCTAGAACATAAGATGATTCGCAGTGGCGTAGTGGTCTCCAACAAGGCCGACAAGACCGTGGTGGTCAAGGTGGAGCGCAAGTTCCAGCACCCCCTCTACAGTCGGACGGTTAAGCAGACCACGAAATTCATGGCTCACGACGAAACCAACGCCTGCCAGATCGGCGACGTGGTCAAGATCGTGGAGTCCCGTCCCCTTTCCAAGCGCAAGCGCTGGATGGTCCTCGAGATCACCCAGAAGGCTGGCGAGTAAGGAGCCGATATGATTCAGATGGGATCCATGCTTACCGTCGCCGATAACTCCGGCGCAAAGAAGATTTGCTGCATCCTGCCCCTGGGCGGCGGTGTCGGCAAGACCGCCCAGCTGGGCGATGTCATCACCGCCTCCGTCAAGGAAGCCATCCCCGGTGGGACCGTGAAGAAGAAGGCCGTCGTCCAGGCCGTCATCGTCCGCCAGCGCAAGGCTTTCCGTCGCAAGGACGGTTCCTATATCCGCTTCGACGAGAACGCCGCCGTCATCATCAAGAAGGATGGCGAGCCGGTCGGGACCCGCGTCTTCGGGCCCGTCGCCCGTGAGCTGCGCGAGCGGAAGTACATGAAGATCGTTTCCCTCGCCCCTGAGGTGCTCTAATGGATAAGCCGGTCAAGATGAAGCTCAAGAAGGGCGACGAAGTCGTCGTCATCGCGGGCAAGGAAAAGGGCAAGCGCGGCGAGATCTCCAAGGTCCAGCCCGCCACCAACAAGGTGGTCATCGCTGGCCTGAACATGGTCAAGAAGGCCACCAAGCCCAACCAGCAGACCGGTGAGGGCGGCGGCCTGATCTCCAAGGAAGCCCCCATCCACGCGTCCAACGTGATGCTCGTGGACAAGGCGACCCAGAAGCCCACCCGCAAGCGGGCCGAGTAGCTTTTTCCGTATCATTCCCTCGCATTTGTGAGAGAATGGCCATTCCGCCGATGGATGTCCGTCGGCGGAATTTCCGGGTTCCCGGAAAATTGACAACCGAGGTTGGAAGGAAACGGACCGGACCGCCGGATCCAAGCCCTTCCGCCCTCCCGAACCCTGGGGATGTAGTCGTCCCCCGGAAATGGAGGAATGAATGCCTAAAGCTGCGGAACCCCGCATCAAGGCCCGTTACCATGCCGAAGTGGCTGGTAAGCTCACGCAGGAATTCGGGTACACCTCTGCGATGCAAGTGCCCCGTCTTCAGAAGATCGTCATCAACATGGGCGTCGGCGACGCCATCCAGAACATCAAGGTCCTGGACGTTGCCGTCGAAGAACTGACCTCCATCGCGGGCCAGAAGGCCGTGGTGCGCAAGGCCAAGAAGAGCGTTGCCCAGTTCAAGCTCCGTGAAGGAATGCCCATCGCCTGCATGGTCACCCTCCGCGGCAACCGCATGTGGGAGTTCCTGGACCGGCTGACGACCCTGTCGCTGCCCCGCGTCCGCGACTTCCGCGGTGTTCCCACCAAGTCCTTCGACGGCCGGGGCAACTACACCCTGGGCCTCAAGGACCAGCTGATCTTCCAGGAGATCGACTACTCCAAGGTTGAGAAGCTCAAGGGCATGAACATCACCTTTGTCACCTCGGCGCCCACGGACCCCGAAGCCCGCGCGCTCCTTGCCCACCTGGGCATGCCTTTCAGAAAATAGGGAGCCCACATGGCCAGCACGAACAAGATCTACAAGGACAGCGTCAAGCCCAAGTTTTCCACTCAGCACCGGAACCGCTGCAAGGTCTGCGGCCGTCCCCGGGGCTACATGCGCAAATTCGAACTCTGCCGCCTTTGCTTCCGCAAGCACGCCCTCGCGGGTGAGCTGCCTGGCGTTCAGAAGAGCAGCTGGTAAGGAGAGGCACCGATGAATACTGATCCGATCGCCGATTACCTCACCCGCATCCGCAACGGCATCATGGCCGGCCACGATGCCGTCGTCGTGCCTGCCAGCAAGATGAAGGAGCGTCTGTCCGCCATCCTCAAGCAGGAAGGCTACATCCACGGCTACAAGTCCGTGGAGCATGAGGGCCGCAGCTACATCATCGTCAATATCAAGTACGTGAAGGGCGGGGAATCCGTCATCCACGGCCTCAAGCGCATCTCCAGCCCCGGCCTGCGCGTCTACGCCGGCGTCAAGGAGATCACCGAGGTCCAGGGTGGTCTGGGCATCTCCATCCTCACCACGCCGAAGGGCCTGCTCACGGGCAAGGATGCCCGCAAGCAGAACCTGGGTGGTGAAGTCCTGGCCCACGTCTGGTAGAAACCGCGCTCAAACCCTTTCCAAGGAAACCATCATGTCTCGCATCGGAAAAAAGCCAGTGGCACTGCCGAAAGGCGTGAAAGTGACCATCCACGGGGCTGAGGCCGTCGTCGAAGGCGCCAAGGGCACCCTCACCTGCCCCATCCCCAAGGGGATCACCCTCGAAGTCGCGGCCGATTCCATCAACCTTACCCGCGTCAATGACGAAGCCCAGAACCGGGCCTTCCACGGCCTGACCCGCGCCCTCCTGAACAACGCCGTCACCGGCGTCACGACGGGCTGGAAGAAGGAACTGGACATCATCGGCGTCGGCTACAAGGCCGCGATGGACGGCGAAAACCTCCGCCTGGACCTCGGCTACAGCCACCCCATCAACTACGCCGCCCCCCAGGGCATCACGATCGCGGTGGAGAAGAACACCCACCTGGTCGTCTCCGGGATCGATCGGCAGCTCGTCGGCCAGGTGGCCGCCGACATCCGGAAGTTCCGCAAGCCCGAGCCTTACAAGGGCAAGGGCGTCCGCTATGCAGGCGAGAAGATCGTCCGCAAAGAAGGCAAGAAGANNCCCTACAAGGGCAAGGGCGTCCAGTACACGGGTGAAGTCATCCGCCGCAAGGCCGGCAAGACCGGGAAGTAGGGAGCAACCATGGCTAACGATTCCGCACTTCGCCGCCAGAAAACCAAGAACCGGATCCGGGGCCGCATCAGCGGAACCCCCGAGCGTCCCCGTCTCACGATCTACAAGAGCCTCAAGCGGATCTACGTGCAGGCCGTGGATGACACCCAGGGTGTCACCGTCGCCGCCGCCAGCTCCCTCGAGAAGGGCCTCCGGGAAACCCTGGCCAGCGGTTCCAACATCGCGGCCGCCAAGGCCGTGGGTGAGAGCATTGCTGCTCGCCTGAAGGAACAGGGCATCACGTCGGTGGTGTTCGACCGCAATGGTTACGTCTACCACGGCCGCGTCAAAGCGTTGGCCGACAGCGCCCGGGCAG
>DBME01000230.1 GCA_002298155.1 Holophagaceae bacterium UBA706
CGGGAGTTCATGAAGACGGTGCACCGCGATCCGAGATCCACGGGGGACCGTGAGCGGAGCGCCGCGGCGGCAAAGCCTTCGATGGGCAGGTCGAGTGAATGCGCGAATGTCTCGAGGAACGAGCCGCAGCCGGAGGAGCAGGCCTCGTTCAGGAGGACCGAGGAGATGGCCCCATCCCTGACCCGGAGGAACTTCATGTCCTGGCCGCCGATGTCGAGGATGGAATCCACGGCGGGGACGCGGTGCCGGGCCCCGGCCGCCACGGCGCGGATCTCCGTGACGGCCCGGCTCCCCCACTGCCCTTCGCAGACCCGGCGCCCGTAGCCGGTGGCCACGAGGGTGTCGGGGACGTGCCCGGCCAACACCTGGCGGCAGGTCTCCAGCGGATCGTGCGAATGGTAGCGGACCTCCTCGTGGATCACCGCGCCGTTTTGCAGGACCACGAGCTTGACGCTGCGCGACCCCACGTCCAGGCCCCCGAAGGTGGGTCCGCTCACTGCGCGACCCGCTCGATGAAGGCTTCGATGCGGGTGCGGAGCTGGCCCACGTCGGCGGTGCTGTAGTCGCTGTCGACCCTCAGGACGGGCATGCCCCCGTGCTCGAGGAGGGGCTCGTGGGCCTGGGATTCCATGAGGTAGGGCGTGCAGAACTGGAGGCTGTAGAGAAGGATGCCGTCCGCGCCGGCGTCCTTGCCGATGGCGCGCAGATGGTCCAGACGGGTGGGATTGGGCGAGAAGATCGCGCAGTCGATGCCCAGGTAGCGGTCGACGATGGCGTCCATCAGGCTCTCCACGGTGTCGCCGGTGTCCGCCGTGAGGCCCTGGGTGCCGCGGGCGCCGATGCAGGACTCGTCACCCACCACCACGGCTCCGGCGCGTTCGACGATGGTGTGGATCTTCCAATTGGGCACGGCCATGGGGCAGCCGGAGACCACGATGCGCGGGGCGCCCTGGGGCGCGACGCCCTCGCGGTTCTCCACGCGCTGCTCCAGCTCGTCGCAGATGGCGTTGACCGAGGTCGTGAAGCGCACCGGATCGTCGTAGAAGAACACCTGGTTCGCAAGAAGGGCGTCCAGCCCGGAGATGGGCGCGGGATCCGCGCAGCGCAGCCGGTCCAGGCGATGCATGGCGGCGCGCTTGGCGTTCACGGTGCGGATGGCGGCCTTGAGGTTCTCGACGGTGAGGCGCCGGCCGGAGAGGGCCATGAGCTTGTCGGCGANNAAAGCGCCCGTACTCGGCCCGCAGGAGGGCCCTGCCCTCGGCGCCCTGGCGCTGGGGCAGGTCGATGACGTGGAAGTCGGGGACGAGCTCGCGGAAGCGCTCCCAGCCTTTCTTCTTGCCATCGCAGGTGTTCTCGCCCACTACGAGGGTGGAGGCGGCGAGGTAGGGGCAGACCTTGTCCAGGGCGAACCCGAAGGCCGACTTGATGAGGGAGCAGGTGTTGCGGGGGACGTAGCACTCGGCGGCGTCCGTGGCCCACTCGGCGCCGGCGCAAAGGCCCACGGAGACGCCGTCCAGGGCGAGGATGATCTCCTCGGGCACGAAGGTGCAGTACGAACCCACGACGATGCGCCCGGCATCCCGCGCATCCAGGATCTCCTTGATGCGCAGGCCATGCACTTCGCTCATGACGAAGTCGAAATAGGCCATCCCCTTGGGGCGGTTCGCCTGGGAAAGGAAGGTGTCGCCGTACATGGCCCCCACGGCCTCCAGGAGGACGTCGTGCTTGGCGAGATCCAGACCCAGCCGGGTCCACATCGGGCGATAGTCTACGGTCATGGGGAGCTCCTGCACGGAAGGGCGGCCCTCCCTCAGGGAAGGTGCCGCGGAGATGATTCGCGGTGCGGGCGGCCCAGCGGGGTTCCCGCGTCGATCGGCCAGGGTACAGGGGGCTAAGTCCAACGCACGTGCAGCCCCGTGCTACACCGCCGATCATATCGAAAATTTATTTCCGTGGTTTTGAAAAATTTCATCGTCCGCAGACGCAACCCAAGGCCCCACGGCCATCGCCGGGAGATGAGATCCGGTCATTCCCCGGACTCAATCGCATTCCGACGAGGTCCTTATTTTAACAATCCATGCCCTTAACATGGACAGGAAAGTCTTGCATTTCAACGAATCGGGCCCCGCACGGTATACTCTTTACCGCCTCCCGTCGAAGAATTTCCGGACTCCTTTCCACCCGGGCTCCGCGTTCCGACTGGAGCCGTCCCAACCAACGACCGCCCGAGGTCATTGGCGAACAAGGTCAAGGATTGTTCAGACCCACGAACCGCAGAATGGACGCCCGCAGCCTCGCATCACGATCCCTGTTCGATTTGCCGTGATCATCATCCTGTGAGACCCCATGAGAAATCGGTACCGTTCCGCCCTCGCCCTGCTGGCATCCCTCGTCTTCACGACGATGGCCTGGTGCGCGGGGCTCAAGCCCCCGGTGGCCGAGGCCGCGCCCCTGGGTCGCATCCCCTTCCAGAGCTACGGCGCGGCCCACGGGCTGGGCAATCTCTCGGTGTGGTGCCTGGAACAGGACGCTGACGGCTTCCTCTGGGTGGGCACGGAGGACGGGCTCTTCCGCTATGACGGGCTGCGCTTCGAGGCCTTCGGNNGCACGCGGGCCGCGACGGCCGCCTCTGGATCGGCACCACCCACGGGCTGGCCCTGCGTTCGGAGGGGAGGATCCACGCCCTGGGCGAGGCGGAAGGCCTGCCCCAGGCGGAGATCTTCGCGCTGGCTTCGGACAAGGACCACCGCCTGTGGGTCGCCACCGACCACGGGCTCTTCCGGCAGCGCCCGGGAAAGAACCTGGCCTTCGAAAGCGCGCCGGGCTGGCCCGACAAGGGCCTTGCCCGCAGCCTCTGGATGGACGGCAACACGGTCTACGTCACCCACCAGCTAACGCTGTTCCGCTACGACCTGAACGACCTGAAGGCTCCCGTGGAAGTTGCTGGCCCCTGGAAGGAGCGCCTCGACGCGGTGCTCCGGGACGGCCAGGGCCGCCTCTGGGTGCGCTCCCGCGCCGGACTCTGGATGCAGCCCCAGGCGGGCGAAGCCTTCCAGGACATGAGCGCGCGCGTCCAGCCCGCCACCTACGACGGCGCCCTGCGGCTCACGCCCAAGGGAACCCTGCTCATCCCCGCCGCCAACGGCCTCATGCGCGTCAAGGGCGACACCTGGGATCTCATCGACGCCTCCAAGGGCATGCCCACCCCCTACGTCAACCGCGCCATGGAGGACCGGGAAGGCTGCCTCTGGGCGGGAGGCCTCGGCCTGCACCGCACCCTGGCCCGGGAAGCCTGGCGCCAGCACACGCACCAGGACGGCATCGCGGGCGGCGTCGTGTGGGCCATCCTCAAGGACAACAACGGACGGATCTTCGCGGGAAGCACGGGAGGGCTGCGGGAAGCCGTGAACGGCGCCTGGACCCTCGTGGGCCAGACCCAGGACCAGGCCTTCCTCGCGCTGGCCCTGGCGCCGGACGGGGCCCTCTGGATGGGCGGCGCGCCCGCGCGCCTCAGGCGCTGGATGCCCGGCACCTCCCAGTGGCTGGAACTGCCCAAACCGACGTCCACCATCACCTGCATGGCCTTCGACGCCCAGGGGACCCTCTGGGTCGGCACCCGCCGCCAGGGCCTCTTCCAGGTCGTCAAGAACGGCGCCTCCTACGACGTGAACCCCATGGTGCTGCCCGGCATGCACCCCGATGAGCGCATCCAGAGCATGATCAAGGGCGTCAACGGACGCCTGTGGGTGGCCACGGCCAACGGCCTGCTGGTCCAGGAGAACGGCACCTGGCGCCGCCTGGACAAGGAGCAGGGGCTGGACAGCCTGAACCTCTTCAGCGTCTTCGAACCCACGGACGGCGACCTCTGGGTCAGCTACCAGGACGTCCAGGGGCTGTGCCGCTACCGCTACGAGGGCGGCCGGCTCGTGCCCCGGGAGCGCCTGGACAAGTCCCGGGGCTTCCAGGCCCGCAGGGCCTACTTCATGCGCAACGACGCCCTGGGCCGCATGTGGGTGGGCACCTCCCAGGGTGCGACCTTCTACGACGGTTCCGCCTTCCATTCCTTCACGGTGGCCGACGGGCTGCCCGGGGACGAATGCAACGGCAGCGCCTTCCTGGCCGAACCCAACGGCGACGTGTGGGTGGGGACCCTGGGCGGCCTGGCGCACTTCCGCAAGGACCTGTACGAAGGCACGCCCAAGCCGCCCGCGTCGTTCGTGATGTCGGCGCAGTACGGCGACAAGCTCCTGCCCTACCCCGTCCCCGCCAACCTCCACATCGCCAAGCGCGACGCCAACATCGAGTTCCGCTTCACCGGGCTCAGCTACCAGCATGAGAACCGCGTGGTGCACCAGGTGCGCCTGGTGGGGCTCGAGGACGCGTGGCGCGACACGGACATCCGCCAGGCGCGCTACACCAACCTGGGGCCGGGATCCTACCGCTTCGAGGTGCGCGCCGGCTTCGGTGACGGCACCTGGGGCCCCGTGGCGTCGCTGACCTTCCGCGTGCTCCCCGCGTGGTACCAGACATGGTGGTTCCGCACCCTGGCCGTGCTCGGCTTCGCCGGTCTCGTCGTGCTCGTGGTCCGCCTGCGCATGGCCGCCCTCAAGAGCCGCAACCTCGAGCTGGAATCCCTGGTGGAAGCCCGCACCCACGCCCTGGCCGAGGCCAACGAGACCCTCAAGCAGCTGACGGTGACCGACCCCCTCACGGGCCTCAAGAACCGCCGCTTCCTGGACCTGACCATCGAGGACGACCTGGCCCAGGTCCACCGCGACTACCAGACCATCTTCCGCAACCAGGCCCACCGCATGCCGAGCAACGTCGACATGATCTTCTTCATGGTCGATCTCGACCGCTTCAAGCTGGTCAACGACACCTACGGCCACGCCGCCGGCGACCTCCTGCTCAAGCAGGTCCGGGACCGCCTGCTGGAGGCCGTGCGTGATTCGGACACCGTCGTGCGTTGGGGCGGTGAGGAGTTCCTGGTGGTGGCCCGGCACACGGACCGTCATCAGGCGGACATCCTCGCCTCCCGCATCCTCGAACTGGTCCGGTCGCGGCCCTTCGACCTGGGCAACGGCGTGCAGATCACCAAGACCTGCTCCCTGGGCTACTGCCCCTACCCCACCGTGCCCTCGCGCCCCGACGCCCTCAACTGGCAGAAGGTCGTGGAAGTGGCGGACCGCTGCCTCTACGCCGCCAAGCAGAGCGGCCGCGACGGCTGGGTGGGCATCCAGGGCCAGTGCATCGAGCCCGAGTCGGTGTTCCACTTCCTGGAGGCGCCCGAGGACGAGATCTCCAAGGACCGCCACGACCTGCGCACCAGCTTCCCGAGCATCGAGAGCCTGCGCTGGAGCTGATCCGGCCCCGCCCAGGGCAACCATCCTGCCAGGAGTCCAACGTGTTCAATGAACAAACGGGAACGATCGAGTTCCCGCAGCCCCGCAACATCGTCTTCGATGCCCTCATCCACACCGTGGCCCGGCTTCCCAAGTTCAGCATCTCCTTCGCCGACCCCCTGGGCGGCAGGGTCACGGTCAAGTCCGGCATGACCCTACTGTCCTGGGGCGAGACGATTCCCATGACGCTGCACGACACGCCCTCCGGGGGCACCCTGGTGCGCATCGTCTCCGCCCTGAACTTCGGCCTCGTGGACTGGGGGAAGAACCGCCAGAACATCGAGGTCATCATGAACAACCTCGCCTTGAACCTGCGCGCCCAGGCGCCGGCCGCGGCCCGGTTCTGCACCCACTGCGGGCAGGCCCTGACGGGGCCGGCACGGTTCTGCCCGCAGTGCGGGCAGGGGGTGTCCGCATGAGCCTCCTCGGGAGGATCTTCGGTGGCAAGGCACCCGCGGCACCTGCTCCCCCCGCGCCCTCCGAGCCCGTGGATCCGGCCCAGGACCCCAACATGATCCGCGTCTTCGACGGTTATGGCCGGGAGATGTTCGTCCCCAAGGCGGAGTGGAGGGATAAGGTCCTGATGGGCCACCTCCAGAAGGTGTGGAACGAGCCGGACGGGCTGTTCTCCGCCCTGGTCCAGGCGCTCCAGGACGGGTTCGCGGCCGACCTGGGCGATGCCGCGAAGCAGCTGGCGGCCATCGATCCGGATCCGGAGCGCGGGGCCGTGGTGCTGGCCAACGTGCTCCGGGAGCAGGGCCGGGGCGCAGAATCCGCGGAGGTGCTGCGGCGCCACATCGAGCGCCACGGCGAATCCGGACTGATCCTCACGAACCTGGCCAAGGTCCAGGACGGGGCGGATGCCCAGCTCCGAACCCTTTGGCGGGGCCTGGAACTGGATCCCAACGGCGAGAACGCCGTCGGGTGGTATCAGATGGCCCACCGCGAGCAGGGCGGCCCTGAGGCGGGTCTGGAGGCCCTGCGGCGCATCGCCGCGCTTCCCGGGAGCTGGCGGGCCCAGATGTGGCTCGGCAGGGCCGCGCTGGAGAACCAGGACCTGCCCATGGCCATGGGGCTCTATCGCCAGGCCCTGGAACGGGCCCCGCGCCCGGCGCCCCCCGACCTGCTCATGCAGGTGAGCGGGGATCTGGGGAAGGCCGGGCACCTGGAGGAGATCCTGCGTCTGGTCGAGCCGGCGTTCATCCTCGCCGTGCACGGGCTCCAGGTGGGCAACAACCTCATCAAGGCGAACCTGGACCTGGGCCGCCTCGACGCCGCAAACGAGCTGGTCCAGGGGCTCTATGCCCAGCACCGCCCGGACTGGAAGCAGACACTCTCCTTCTGGGACAACGAGATCGCCAAGGCACGCGCCGCGGCCACCCCGGTGGATGAGGAAGGCCCCATGGAAGGGACGCTTCTGACCATCGAAGGGCCCGTGTGGCTGCCCGAGGCGTCTCCGGCCCGGACGCTCTTCCCCAAGGCGCCGGGGGAGGCGGTGGAGGTCGTCTTCCTGGGAGGTTCCGCCGAGGTGGCCCATGCCAGCCAGAAGCCCGTCCATCAGGTGAGTGACGCGGTGGGCCGCCTGTCACGCGCGCTGCCGCTCTTCCTGGCGGAGCAGGTGCAGTTCCGCACCAGCGCCCAGGCCAAGACCCTGCAGCCGTGGCTGATGGCGCCCCATTCGGGCTTCATTCTCCAGGGCGAGACCTGGACCGACGCCGACGCCGCGGGGCATGCCCGCCAGGTGCTGGCAGGCGAGGGCTACGTGGTGATCACGCACCTGAAGGCGGCCCATGAACCCTGGGAGGCGGAGCTGCGGCTCGTGCGGGCCGGCGATGGCGCCTGCGTGGCCACCGCCCGGGCCTCGTTCCCGTCGGACCGTCCGCTCATGGGGATCCCGCGTCTGGCCGAGGACCTGCTCAAGGCCCTCACGGCCCATGCCGGCGTAGGAAGTGCGCCCAAGCCAGGCGCCTACCAGGTGCCAGGGGACAAGGATTTCATCGCCTACCTGGTGCGCATGGAGCAGCTGCTCGCGGTGCGCTGCTCAAACCTGGAGGGCACGAAACCGGGCTTTCTGTCGGGCGAGCGCGACATCCTCGACGGGAATCTGCAGCTTTGCCTGAACCAGCCGGGAAACCCGACGGCACGCATCCTCCTGCTGCAGACATG
Organism: Holophagaceae bacterium UBA706; assembly: GCA_002298155.1. Lineage (GTDB taxonomy): Bacteria > Acidobacteriota > Holophagae > Holophagales > Holophagaceae > Mesoterricola. The sequence goes on from DBME01000230.1 coordinate 7,569, forward strand.
CCTATCCATGAAGATCGGACGGCCGGAGATCGTGGAGGAATACCGCGGGCGTATCGGGAAGCTGCAGGCGGAGCATCCGCTGCTGAGGCCGGCGCGGGAGGTGGTGGAGGGGCTCTTCGGGGTGGTATTCTGCGATTTCCCGCTACAAGAAGGGACCGGGCTAATCGCCAACCAAACTACAGGATTGAAGGGCTTGGAATGACGGCTAAATTGAACAAGGTGTGCGCCGTCCTGATTGCTGCGGGGATCTCCGCCCCACCCGCCAGTGCCCATAGTTCATCTGATTTTGTTCCGATGTTCGTGGCCATGCCCCTTGGGCAGGTTGCCGCCATGGGGACCCTCATCCTGGTGGCGATGAAGCTGCGACAAAGCCGGGTTGTTCTGGCCGTAACCGTCGGTGGCTCCATCCTTACCACGCTCCTGGCATGGCACTTCAGATTCCCTTTCCTTGATTCAGCCCTTTCAAATCTGCCGGGCAGTCTCACGGTCGCGGTTTTGGGATTTCTTCTTTACGGGCTGGTTACCACCTTTGTCGGTGGGGCGGTTGCAGGTTGGGTAGTGCGGCTACTGGCACACCTGGACACCTAGGCCACACAGAAGGCCAGGTGAAGCCGAGAAGAAAACCCGGCCCATTGCATTCCGTTATTTAGGTCCGAGTTCCTGGGCGAGCCCGATGATGATTCCTTCGGGGCCCCGGATGTAGCAGAGGCGGTAGGAATCTTCGTACTGAGCGACTTTTCCGACAAGCTCCGCGCCGAGTCTGCCGAGCCGCGAGAGCGTATCGTCGAGGTCCTCTACCGCGAACATGACGCGAAGGTAACCGAGGGCATTCACCGGGGCGCCCCGGTGATCAGCGACCACCGGCGGGGCTAGGAAGCGGGAAAGTTCGAGCCGGCCATGACCGTCGGGCGTGGCCATCATGGCGATCGCGACGCGCATCGCGCTCAATCCCGTGACGTCATCTGCCCAGTCGCCCTCGATGGGGGCGCGCCCCTCGAGCTTGAGGCCGAGTTCGGAGAAGAAGGTGATGGCGCTTTCAAGGTCTTCCACCACGATGCCGACGTTATCCATGCGCTTGATGGTCATGAGGAGTCCTTGGCCAGGCACCCATTGAAACCCAGACTGCCCCCCCTTCCAACCGGCCACATGTAATTTCCAGCTCGGTTGCCGCGGTCGGTCGCACCTACGCCCTTTCGCACCGAGGCGGGCTTGTAGATTTCCTCCTCGACCCATCCACTATTCCCAAAAGGTCCCTTCCACGTATGCCAATGCCACCCTTTCAAATTTTGGATCTCCACCCGCACCCCTAGGCAGGTAGCATTTCCCCCAACCTGGAACCCACCGCGCCCTTCCCCAACAACCTTCCCGAGACGCCCATGGTCACCATCAGCATCCTCTACCCCAACAAGCCCAACGCCCGCTTCGACCTGCGCTACTACATAGAGAAGCACATGCCCATGTCCATCGAGCTGCTGAGCGCGCACCCGGGCTTCCGGGGCGTCTCCGTGGAGCAGGGGCTCGGCGGGGTGGAGCCGGGGACGGTGGCTCCCTTCATTGCCGTGTGCCTGTTCCGGTTCGACTCCCTGGACAGCTTCCTGGCGGCCTTCATGCCCCACGCGGCGACGCTCCAGGGGGACATGCCGAACTACACCGACATCGAACCGATCATCCAGTTCAACGAGGTCCTCATCTCCCGCTGAAAATCGGGGTTCTTCAGGCCTTGTGACATACCTTTTACAATTCGCCCGCTCGACGGTGCCAACCTTGGGTAACTCATCCAAGTCCGGAGCACCCCATGCGTGGTTCAATCCTCCTCCTCGCCCCGATCTGCCTGCAGGCGCAGGTGACCCCCAAGGGCCTGGAGTCCAAGCTGCTGGATGCCGCCGCCCGGTGCGATGTGCAGTCCATCCAGGTCCTGCTCGCCCAGGGCGTGAACCCGGATGCGCGATTGATCTCGGGCGAGACCTCCCTGATCATCCTGGCGCGCCACGCCACGGACGAGAAGGGTCGACTGGAGGCCGTGAAGGCGCTCCTGGCCGCGGGCGCCCGCATCGAAGCGCGGGACAAGGACGGCATGACCCCGCTCCTGGCCTGCCTGGAATACGCGCGGGATCTGACCATGGCGAACCTCCTCCTGGCCAGCCACGCGAACCTGGATGCCCAGGACGCCACCGGCAGGACGGCGGTCATGATGATGGCCCCGCGGCTCACCGAGGATAACGGGAAGCTCTGGGCCTGGCTCGCCCCCCACAAGCCCAATCTGGAGCTCATCGACAAGGCCGGGGAAACGGTCCTCCTGAAAGCGGCGGCCTCCGACTACCCCCCGCAAAGCCCCGTCGATCTCCTCCTCAAGGCCGGCGCGAACCTGAAGGCGCGCAACCTCAAGGGCCAGACCGCCCTGCACATGGCCTGCTCCAAGGAGACCAGCCAGGAAATCGTGATCCGCCTGCTGGCCGCCGGCGCCGACCCCAACGCCGACGATTTCTCCGGCATCACGCCCCTCCATATGGCGGTGCTCCGGAGCGGCGTCTCCGAGCCCGGGAAGCCCACCCGGATCCAGCTCCTCCTCAAGGCCGGCGCCATCGTGGGCCGGCCCGATCACCACGGTTCCACAGCGCTGTCCTATGCCGCGGTCAACGGCAACCATGACGCCGTGGAACAGCTCCTGGCCGCGGGATGCCCCGTCAGCACCCGGGACGCGGACGGGGACGTGCCCTTCACCGACGCCATCCTCCAGCGGAATTACCGCATCGCACACCGCCTCCTCAAGGCCGGCGCCCACGTGGAGGACCACTACCGGGGCGACTGGAACGCCTTGGCCGCGGCCCTCAAGGCCGGCCGTCCCGGGGCCTGGGACGAGGTGACCAGGGGCGACGCCGCCGAGCTCGCCAAGGGCCGCGGCGGTCTGCCCATGGCCTGGACCTGGGCGGCCTTCAACGTGGCGGCCATGAAGGGGGACCGGGCGTTCTTCGAGAGCGCGGCGAGGGCCGGCATCGCCCTGCCCATGCCGGACCCCAAGGACTCAGAGGGTGTCATCCACCACCCGCTCACCCAGCTGGCGGCGGCCTTCGGCCAGGGCGAGATCCTGGACTACCTCCAAGGGGCGTCCATCGCGTTCCCGCCCAAGGACGGGAGAGACCTTTACCTGGGCAGGCTCATCGTGGACGAGACCACCCCCGAGGCCCTGCCGGGCTTCCTGGCCTGGGAGGCCCGCCATCCCGACCTGGCGGATCCGCGGGTGGACATGATGGATCTGGCCGCCCTGCGAGGCCTCACGGGGATCCTGGAGGTCCTGCTGAAGCAGCCCGGGGCCGCCGAGTGCCTGAAAGGCGCCGCCGCGGCAAAGCTCCTTTTCCAGGCGGCCGACAACCACCATTGGGACACGGTGCGCCTGCTCCTGAAGGCCGGGGCGGCGCCGGAGCTCCCGGTGCCCGTGGAGCCCGTTAGCCCTGTCCAGGACAGTTTCTGGAATGAGGCCCTGAAACAGGACCTGAGTGCCGAGGCGATAACCGACCTGATCCTGCTGGCCCCCAAGACGGCGACCCTGCCCTGCAGCTACTGCGGCACGATCCTGTGGTCGCAACCGGTCATGGAGAGCCCCGAGGCCGTGCGGCGCCTGCTGGCCGGCGGCATCCCCCGGGAGGCCTTCCTCAAAGGCCCTCACGGCACCGTAAGCCCCATCGTGTCCGGGAAGGCCCACCCGGAAGTGGCGCGCCAGGTCCTGGGGGCGGGCATCGCGGGCCTCGACGACCTGGATGCCGATGGCCTTCCCCCCGTGGCCCGCGCCACCACCGTGGACGCCCTCCTGGGCCTGGTCAAGGCGGGCGCCAAGGTCACCTGGAAGGGCAAGGACGGCAAGGCCTGCCACCTCCTCCACCACCTCCTGGACCGGGCGGAGAACGAAAGCAGGATGGCACTGGCCTTCCTGGACCTGCCCGAGGCGGCCCCCCAGGTCTCCGCCAAGGATGGCAAGGGCCGCCTGCCCCTGGGCATCGCCGCCGCCATGCATCCCACCGTCCCCTGGTGCGGCACGGGGTATGACGGCGCCGCCCACCTCGCCAGCGTCAGGACCGTCGCGACCCAGCTCCTCCAGCGCCTGCTCAAGGCCGGGGCCAGGCCGGACGCCCTGGACGGCGAGGGACGGACGCCCCTGGAACGCGCGACGGAAAGCGACGAGGTCCTGCTTCAGGTCCTGCTGGCCGGTTCCAAACCCCTGCCAGGCTCCCTCCGGAAGAAGCTCGTGGCCGCGGCGGTGCGGACCTTCAATGCCGCTTCGCTTCGGACCCTGGTGGCCGACCCGACCCTGCGGGATCCTCTGTGGCCCTGGGCCGAATGGCTGGATGAATCCCTTGGGGACTCGTTCCGGCAAGGCGCGGAAACGGCCCGGGTGATCCGGGAGACCGGCCTCGTCTCCCTGGCCCAGCGCAGGGAAGCCTTCTGGCGCCACGGCAGGTCATGGGACGCGGATCGCATGGTCCAGGCCCTGGACTTGGGCAGCCTGAAACCGGACGCCACCGCCCTGGCCCTGTTCGACGCCGCCCGCAAGGGCGACGCCTCCGCGCTGCGGACGGCCCTCGGCCGGGCTCCCGTGGACGCAAGGGATGAAACGGGCGCCACCCCCCTGATGGCCGCCGTCAAGGCCGGCCACCTGGAAGCGGTGCAGCTCCTCCTGAAGGCGGGCGCCAACAGCCGGGCCCTGACCCTCGACCAGGAGGGGCCCCTCCACATCGCCCTGAAGGGGGACCGGCTGGACATCGCGGAGGCCCTCCTCGTGCAGGGCAAGGCGGACCCGGACCAGCCCGGCCCCGACGGCGCGGTGCCCCTGGTGCGGGCCATCCTGGACCGGCGCCACGCCACGGTGTTCTTCCTGCTCAAGCACGGGGTCGATCCGCGCTCGGTGGCCTACCAGACCGCGGGCAACGCGCCCCTCAACGCCGCGGCCCGCATGGGGGACCTGGAGCTGATGCGGTTCTTCGTGGAGGATTGCCACATGGACCCGCTGGCGGACCAGGCCAGCCATGAACCCGCGTGGAAGGACTATCCGCAGGGCACCACGACCCTGTCGATCAACGGAGCTCAATTCCAGATGATCGGCTTCAACACCCCCCTGGTCGCGGCCATCCATGCCAACCAGTGCGAGGCCGCGGCCTGGCTCGTGAAGCGGGGCGCGACCGTCACGGACACCAAGGACAACAACCTGGTCTTCGGGATGATCTACGAGGGTCATGCGGAGATGCTCCGCATCATCGCCCCGGTGATGCCGGCCGCGGCCTTCTCCAGGCAGCTGGTCTTCGAATACGCCCACGAGGCGCCCATCCTCCTCGCCATCGAGAACAACCGGGTGGATATCCTCCGGATCCTGCTGGAAGCGGGCTTCCCGCCCCAGCAGCGCTGCACCGACGGCACCGAGGCCATCCAGAAAGCCTGCGAAGCCAACAAGGTGGAGGTGCTCCAGATGCTCCTCGCCACGGGGAAGATGGACCTCACGCAGGGCGACGAGAAGGCCCATAGGCGCTATTCCCCGCTCCAGCTGTCCGTGCTGCGCAACCATCCGGACTGCGTGAAGGCGCTGCTGGACGCGGGGGCCAATCCCCGGGAGGTCATCATGGACTGGCCCAACCATCAGGTCTCCGGCCCCGGTCAGACCCTCATCCACGAGGCCTGCAACTCCTACTACCGCGCCGATCCGAAGGCCCCCCTGGGCCCCCTGATCCGGCTGCTGGTGACCAAGGCCGGCCTGGACATCAACCAGCGGGAGGCTTGGGAAGGCAAGACGGCGCTGGACTATGCGTCAGGCCCGGGCAACGCGGAGCTCGCGGCGGTGATCCGGGAACTGGGCGGCAAGCGCGGGGAGGAGTTGGGCCCCTGGAAGAAGCCCTAGGCCAGGGCCCGTTGCATGCGTCCAAGGGCCTCCTCCAGGAGGCCCTTGGTGCATCCGAGGTTCATGCGCACGAAGCCCGCGCCGCCGGTGCCGAAGGCCTCGCCGTCGTTGAGGGCCACCTTGGCCTTTTCCAGGAAGAACTTTCCCGGGTTCCCGTCGATGCCCGCGTCCCGGCAGTCCAGCCACGCCAGGTACGTGCCCTCCAAGGCCGCCATGCGCAGGCCCGGCAGGTCGCGCCCGACGGCCTCGGCCAGGAGGCGGCGATTGGCCTCCAGGGCCCGCAGCAGGCCATCCAGCCACGGCTGGCCCTCACGGTAGGCGGCCTCGGCGGCGGTGATGCCCAGGAGGTTCACCCAGGGCACGAGCCCCTGGCGGGCCTGGAAGAACCGCCGGCGCAGGGCGGCGTCCTGGATGATGGCGAAGGAGCAGGTGAGGCCGGCGATGTTGAAGGTCTTGCTGGGGGCCATGAGGGTGATGGTGTTGCGGGCGATCCCGGGGTCGAGGGAGGCCAGGGGGACGTGGACGTGGCCCTCGTGGAGGAGGTCGCAGTGGATCTCGTCCGAGCAGAGGACGACGCCCTTGCGCAGGCAGATCTCCGCCATGCGCGCCAGCTCATCGCGGCGCCACACGCGGCCCACGGGGTTGTGGGGGCTGCAGAGGAGGAAGAGCTTCGTACGCTCGGTGATGGCGGCCTCGAAGGCCTCCCAGTCCACTTCGTAGGCGCCCCCCGCCGCCTGCGTCAGGGGCGCGTCCTGGCGAACCCTGCCCGCGTTCTGCGGCGCGCTCAGGAAGGGGAAGTACACCGGCGGCTGCACCAGCACGCCGTCGCCCCGTTCGCCGATGGCATGGCAGGCCAGGTTCAGCCCCGTCACGACGCCCGGGATGAACACCAGGTCCTCGGGCCGGATGGACCACCCGTACCGCGAAGCCATGCGCTCCACCAGCACCTCCCGCAGGCCCTCCGCCCCGGCCTCGGGCGACATGGCCACTTCCGTGTAACCCAGGACGCCATGGTCCAGGCGGCGGCGCAGCGCCTCCAGCACCGGTTCCGGCGCCGGGAAGTCCATGTCGGCCACCCACAGGGGCAGCACGTCCTCGGGGTAAAGGCGCCATTTCAGGCTGTCCGTGGCGCGGCGCGGGAGGAGGGTCTGGAAGGGATCGGACATGGCGGGCACCTGGGGCTGGGGAGGACGGGGTCGGACGGAATCCAGACTACCGTCATCCTTCACCGGATGGCCAAGGTGCCCAGGCGGGGATCAGGGCCGCTTCTTCCGTTTCGCTTCGACCTCGGCGACGAAACCGGCGATCTGCGACCCGGCCGGCGCCAGGGCCTTGGCCTTGGCCAGCCAGATATCGCTGTTGGCCTGGTCCTTGTTTCCATCGTAGGCCAGGGACAGGTTGAGGGCCTCCTCGGCACGTTCCGACGCGTCTTCAGCGGGCACCACCTTCATGGCTTCGAGGTACGTCGCGATGGACTCCGGGTAGCGGCCCAGGTGCAGATAGGAATAGGCCAGCTCCCTGGCAATATACGGAGCCTTGGGGTCCCGGCGGAAGGCCTCCTCGAGGACGACCAGGGCCTGATCCATCTTCCGGAGGGCGTTGTAGGCGTAAGCGAGTTCGAAGGCCAGGCCTTTCAGGTCCGGCTGGGCCTTGTACAGCGGGGCGAGCACCGCGAGGGCCCGCTCGCATTCCCCGATGTGGTTCAGATGAAAGCCCCGGGCAAGGAGCGTTTCGGGGGTCTTCTGGTCGGTGTGGTAGAACTTCAGGAAGTCCGGGGGCGATGTTAGGCCTAGGTCCTTCTGGATTCCCGGGGGCATCGGGGCCGCGTAGAAATCATGGTCGAGGCGCACCTTGGCGTTCAACTCACCCGAAGGCCAATCCGGCGCGGGTTTGGCCCGGCCATCCCGGTCCAAGGTGAAGAGGCCGCCGATCTGGGATGTGAAACCCGCCTGGAGGTCCAAGTACACGCAGACATACATGTAACGGCCATTTTCATGGCTGGCGTGGATGATCCAGGTGTTCTCCAGGTCGAAAGCCATGCTTGAGAAGGAGAATGCCCTCAGGCCCTTGCTGGGCTCCACCTTGGCGGGGCCGCCCTCACCCTCACCGGGCTTGAGACCTTCCGGCCGGGTACCTTCCGTGATGTTCCCATCGGGGCCGCAATGGAAGTAGCCACCCTTGGCATTGATGTGGACTTGCACATTGCCGTCAAGGATTGCGGCTGCCACGTCGGTTTCACAGGGATCGGCCCAGTCCAGGTGGTTGTGGAACATCCCAACGGCCTTGGAGCCGTCCTCCAGGGCCAGGGTCCAGGTCGTGAAGTGGAACCGGGTGAAGGTGAATGGATCCTCGCCCCCTGGGCGGTAGGTGAGCCGGAAGTCCTGCCCCAAACGCACGGCCCCGGCCTCGTTCCGGCGGGGCATGCGGTAGAGGGAGGCGCCGCCCGACGCTTCGGCGACCGTGACCAGGTAGGCTTCGGGGCTCTTGCCGCCCAGCTGGCGCATGACGCGGGAGAGCAGCCAGGCCTGGGGCTCCAGCGCCGCGGGAAGGGTCTTGGCATCGATGGGGGCCAGGGCCTCCAGCTTGCCCGCGGGGCACGCCAGGGCCACCTGCACCCGGGGTTTTCCGGCCGCATCGTCCGGGACCAGGAGGTAGGCCGTCCACCGGTCCTGCTCCACGTAGACCAGGGGTGAAGCCAGGGTCGTGGCCGGCGTTCCCGAGGCCTGCAGGCGGGTGCGGCAGGCATCCTCCAGNNCAGTTCCTGGCCGCGCTGGCTCACGGCGGCGAACTTGGCCACGGGCAGGGGCGTCTCCGCTCCGGCGGCTGCCGTCAGTACACAGGCCATGGCCATAAATGGGACGTTCCAGGGACGCATCGCCGCTCCATATCTGGGGGTTATGCCTCAATTAGACCACCAAACGGATGCGGCGCGCCCTCCCCGGGGGCTCAGGCCCCGCCGAGCTTCAGCCGGAAACCGTACACCTGCAGGTCCCCCTGCAGGAAGTCCAGATCCGTGGAGCGCACGAAGCCACGTTCCTCGTACATCCTCCAGGCCACCCGCATGGCCTCCGTGGTGTGGATGACGACCTGCGCGTGGCCCCGGGCCACCGCCCCCTCGATGCAACGCTCCACCAGGGCCCGGCCCACGCCCCGCCCCCGGGCCCCGGGGTCCACGGCCAGGAGCCGGAACCCCGACGCGTCCCGTTCCCGGGTGGCGGTGCCGCCCGAACCGTACTGGGCCATGTCGGCGAAGTACACCACGCCCCCCAGCAGCCGCTCCCCATCCACCGCCACCAGGAGCTCGGCGCCGGGCTTGAGGGTCATCTTGCCGATGTCGGCCAGCATCTCGTAGTAGTGGGGCTGGTCCTGGGGCTTGGGGAACCCTTCCAGGCGGGAGTAGACCTCCACCATCAGCTGGCCCAGGGCCTGGAACTCCTCCGGCCGGGCCTGACGGATGATGAAGCCGCCTGGGGCGGGGTTGGCCGGGGTCGCGGGGGTGCTCATGGTCTGCTCCAATCCAGAGGTCCGACGGGGGGCCTTCTCAAGGTTACGACCGGTTGCCATTCTTCAGGTATCGAGGAGTGGGCAACGTCGATCCAGGGAAAGGGCGGCGGAAAGCCGACTAGACTGGACGTTCCTTTCGTACGGCGGATCGACCATGACCCTTCCCAAAAAGCTCCTCCTGGCAACCGTGGCATCCTTCTGCCTGCTTTCCGCGGAGGAGCTGCCCTTCCGGCCCTCCCCGGTCCCGGGCGGCGTCGCTGCCGTGCCCCTGCCCCGCTCGGCGCAGGCGCCCCTGGTCCATTACCGCGGCGAGCGGGTCCTGGTGCGCCGCAGCGGCGAGGCCTGGGTGGCCGTGGTGGGCATCCCCCTCGACGCCAAGGTGGGCCCCGACACCATCGAAGCCGGCGGGAAGAAGATCCCCTTCACCATCCGCCCCAAGAAGTACCCCGTCCAGCGCCTCACCCTCAAGAACAAGCACCAGGTGAACCCGGACCCCGAGGACACCGAGCGCATCCTCAAGGATCGGGCCCTCACCGCCCCGGTGTGGAAGGAGTGGCCCGAGGGCCTGGTGCCCACGCTGCGCTTCGTGCAGCCCACCGCCGGGGAGCTCACGGCCTCCTTCGGCAAGCGGCGCTTCTTCAATGGCGAGGCCCGCAACCCGCACGCGGGGCTCGACATCGCCGCGCCCGCGGGCCGTCCCGTGAAGGCCACCGCCGACGGCCGGGTCGCGCTCACGGGGGACCTGTTCTTCAGCGGCAACACGGTGATGATCGTCCACGGGGAGGGCGTGGTGACCCTCGTGTGCCACCTCACCGACATCACCGTCAAGGAGGGGCAGACCGTCCACACCGGTGATCTGGTGGGCCACGTGGGCAGCACGGGCCGCGCGACGGGTCCCCACCTGCACTGGATGGTGAGCCTCAACAACGCCCGGGTCGATCCGGCGCTGTTCCTCCAGGGGAAGTAGCGCTAATCGCGCCCGTCCAGGCCCCGCTGGAGGAGCGCCGCCCGCACCTCCCAGGCGCGGGTGGCCACGGCGTGGATGCAGGCCGGACCGTAGGCATTGTCCCGGTGCTCCATGCGCTCGACCAGGGCCCTGGCGTTCTGCTTCGCGACGCAGTTGCCGCAGACGCCCGAATCATGGGCGCCCGCGGCATGGCGGCGATCCTCGATCCAGGCGTGGGTCGCATGGATCCTGCCACAGAAGACACATTGCTGCGAGGGTTGGTTACCGCGAAGGTTGGCCATTGGATTCTCCGGGAGCATTGAGCCTCCAACCCCGGTGAGACTGTTCCGTTGGGTTGGTGGGCTGAAGAAATCGGATCGGAAAGGTGGAGGCGCGATCAGCGACATTCCGTGGAAACGATCTGTTTTTACCTTGTCATATCATTTGGTTGCTAGCATTCAGCTCGATATTCAAAAAGCCATAACCCAATGATGGGCAGCCCTGGATCAAGTCAAGGTGTTCCCCGGCATTTATCTTTTCTTCTTCGCAGGGCCTTACCGAATTGGGAGACCTGATTTCCAAAATGAAAAGGCCCCCTGCCCGGTCCGCGGTGACCACGATTTGTTTCCACTGATATCAATAGGCTTAAACAGAGGCACGGCTCGTGCTTATTCACACCTTGCACCGCACCGGTGCGCGCTGCGGACGTTGGTGTGGAAACGCCGCAGACTCATCTTCCCCCCACGCAAGACCACTCATCCGGAGCACATCGTCATGAAATCCAGCACGAAGGACAAGACCGTCGGCAAGGCGCACGAAGTGAAGGGCGCCGTCAAAGAAGTCGTCGGCAAAACCATCCATAACAAGGACATGGAGACCAGCGGCTTCCTCGAGAAGGTGGGCGGAAAAGCCCAGAACACCCTGGGAAAGATCGAAAAGAAGTTGGGCAAATAGCCTTTCACACGCGAGGAGAAAGGCCCATGTCCAACGGGAAGACCCGCGACAGGAATCCCCTGAAGCTCACCCGCCAGGAGTCCGAATCCCTGGCCGTGGAGCAGGACGACGAAATCATCACGCTGCCGGGAAGGCAGCAGGAGTGGCCCCTGCACGAGCAGGTGCCCGGTTCCCTCACGGTGGACGATGTGGCGGAAGCCCTCACCGGGGAGGTGACGGATGAAAGCCGGGAGGAGGTGGAGGACCTTGTCACAGATGAGCAGGAGAAGGTGGTGGATGAGCAGTGGGATGAACCCGCCCCTTGAGGGAACCTCAGCGGTTGATGATGTCCATCACGCCGCTGCGCAGGGAGAACCAGAGCACCTGCAGGAACGTATCATCCCGTTTGCGCCGGTAGGCCACGGCGCCGACAACGCCGGAGGCTGAGCCCTCCGGCGGGTTGGCATGGCGGATCTTCAGGGCATTGGCGGCGAAGGAGGCGAGGCGGTTGCGGAGCCCNNACCGGTGCGGGGATCCAGGACCGTCAGGTACAGGTCACGGTAGTGGGCCTTCACCTGGCCGTGGGCCACGCCGTCGTCCACCTGGATGCCGAAGGCCACCTCCTGCACCGTGCCTGAACGGATGCGGATGCGCTCCGCCCCTTCCAGGAACGGGTTCAGGCGGTCGATGGCCATGGGGGCCAGGGTGCCATGGAAGGCCACGGCGAACCGCTCCGTCTGCACGGGAATCGACAGAGCCACGGCAAGACGTCCGGCATCCATGAGGTTGCCTTGCACCTGGACGTGCATGGGGCCTTCGCTCGGGTTGGTGATCCCCTTCCCGTGGAGTTCCACGGCGGTGAACGTCAATTCGCCGGCCGGGGTGCCGGCCACGGACCGTTCCCCGTAGACGATGCGTCCACCGGACACCTGGAGGTGATCGATGCGCACAGGCAAAGGCAGCCTGGCCAGGGCCTCACCCGCCATGAGCGGGCTCTCCACGAAGGGCGGCAGGGGCTTGTAGCGGTCCGACATGGCATCGAAAACCGGGTCGCGCAACGCGAGGTTGCCGGCCGTGAAGGCGGATCCCCGCAGCAGCTCCGTGAAGGCAACACCGGTCGCACGGCATTCCGCCAGGCTCACCCGGAAGCGCGTCCTGCGCGAGGGTTCCACCCCGAAAAACGCCGCGTCGTCCAGCAACGGGCGGAGTTCCACCCCCTCGGCCAGGATCTCCGCTTCGGGCGCCCCTGCCCGCAGGGTCGCGCACTGGAGACGGTATGTGGAGCCGGGAAGCACCACCTCGATGCTGGCCGCTTCCATGCGGGCCCGGCCCAGGATGACGGAGGCCGGCGCCCGGAAGAGCATGCGTCCCCAGCGCCCCCCCTGCACCGATACCCGGTCGATATGCACCGTCCAATCCGGGGCGTGCAGGCTGACGGGAAAGGCGCGAAGACGGCCGCTCGTCCAGTCGTAGTGGAGCTCGCCGAGGTGGAGGACATGCCCGGGGTAGGCCCGGAGGAAGGCCCGCTCCAACCGCGCTCGGACCACGCGGTTGAGGATCGCGTTACCGAACACGAGGCCGCACAAGCCCAGGATGATCAGAGCGAGGCCCAGCCCAAGGAGTGCCCGCGCCGCACGGCGCCCGGTGCTTCCCCCGCCGGGCCATCTCATCATCCCGTGACCCGGCTCTCGCGGACCTCCGGGGAAGGCTCGAGCACCCGGGTCACAAGACGCGCGAGATCATCGCGATGGAAGGGTTTGCGGAGGAAGCCGACGACCTTGGCGGACTCCGGCAGCCTCCGGTTGGCATCCTTCTCGTAGCGGCTCATCAGCACGATGCGCGCATCCTGGAATTCCTCCTGGATCCGCTGGGTGGCCTCGATGCCCCCCATGCGGGGCATGGCCATGTCCATGAGGACCATCTGGATGCGGCCCGGGGACTGGCGGTAGACCCTGATGGCGTCCTCCCCGGTCGCCGCCTCGACGACCTCATGGCCCATCTGGCGAAGGTATTGGCCCAGCACTTCCCTCACGGGTTCCTCATCATCCACGACGAGAATCGTGCCCCCGTCCTTCTCCGGGTTCCTCACCAGGGCCGGGCTCTCCCGAGGTGCAGGGACTGGACGAGCCGCGATCACCGGGGCCGGGCGGGTTTCGACCGCCGGAGCCGCCTCCAGGAACGATTCATCCGCCAGAGGGAACCAGAGCACGAAGATCGTGCCTTCGCCCGGGCTGCTGCGGACTTCCACGGCGCCCCAGCACATGCGCATGATGCCCAGGGCCGAGGCGAGCCCCAGCCCCCTTCCGAAGAACTTGGTGCTGAAGAAGGGATCGAAGACCTTGTGCAGCGTCTCCGTGTCCATGCCGACCCCGGCGTCCTCCACCTCGAGCACGAGGCATGGGCCGGCCTTGATCATCGAGCCCGGGGCCAGGGAGGGCGTGTGGTCCTCCAGGAGGGTCTGCACCCGGGTCCGGAGCCAGACCGTGCCGCCTCCGCCGCCATAGGCCTCGGCGGCGTTCATGACGAGACTGAGGATGACCTTCTCGACCAGTGCGGCATCCGCCTGGATTTCCTGAAGGGTGGCGCCGCACTCGAACACCAGTTCCACCTCCTTGGGAACGGCCAGGCGCAGCTGCCCCAGCTGAGCCTCGACCAGGGCGTCCAGGAGGACCGGCTCCTGGATGAAGGGCCCCTTCCCCGCATAGGCGAGCATCTGCTGGCAGAGCGCCGCCGCGCGGTGCACGCTTTCCCGGGCTCCGTCGTGGTGCCGGGCCAGGCCCTCCTCCGATTCGTCGAAGGAGGCGAGTTCGATGTTGCCGAGGATGGAGGTGAGCAGGTTGTTGAAGTCATGGGCCATGCCGCCGGCCAGGACCCCCAGCGACTCCAGTTTCTGCGCCTCGAAGAGCGCGGCCTCCGTTCGCTTGTACTCGGTCAAGTCGCTGAGCGTCATGCGCCACAGGGGATTACCGGATGCATCATGGGCCGGGACCGCCTGGACACTCACCCATACGGTTGAGCCGTCCTGGTGCAGGAGGCGAAGTTCGAAGGTCTGGGGCTCGTCGTGTACAAACAGTTGATTGCGTTTCCGGTAGAAGAGCGACTGGTCCTCCGCGTGGACCAGCCGGGTGAAGGGCTGGTTCAGCATCTGGGACCGGGACAAACCCACCAGTTCAATGGCCTTCTGGTTCAGTTCCTGGATCAGGCTCCGCTCGCTGAGGGTCAGGTACCCCACGGGGGCCTGGTCGTAGAGCTCGAAGTAGCTCTCCCGGGACGCCTGGAGGTCCAGCTGCGCCCGGCACAGTTCATCGTTCTGCATCTCCAGCTCGAGCTGGTGGATCTGGAGCTCCTCCACCAGGCGCCGGGCATCCATGGAAGCCGCCATGGCCGGGGCGAACCCCGGTGCGCCGACCTGGACCGCCCCCACCGTGCGCCGGTCGGCCACCTGCCTCCGGACCCATCCCCGGTTATCGTTCATGAATCCTTTTGAAGCATTGCCCATGGAACCCCTCTCCCAGTGGTGCGGGCGGTTGGAACCCATCGGAAGGCGGTGCGCGCGTCGATGAAGGCCGCGTCATCGTCGGGATGAAGGTCCTGCCCAGTCTCAGCAAATCGAACCGCAGGGGTGGTGCAATCGTCGGACCATTAATTCAATCGCACTAGATATTGGACTTAATTTGTCCTGGTGTTCAAAAAGCCCCTGCGGCCCATTCAAAGTGGAAGGCTGAATTTTCAAATCGACGCGTTCCTAGCGGTTCCATCCGTGCCGGTGCACTTCGCGCGGCCAATGGGACCGGGGCAGTTCGTGGCGCTGCCCACCCCGGGTGGAGGCGTAGTACCACATGTCATTGTCGTAGTAGTAGTGGTAGCCCCCCTGCTCATAGTGGGAATCCACGTCCACCTCCACCACGGCCGGCAGGATCGGGATGATCTCCACGCCACCCCCGGGCCTGCTTTGAACCATGCAGCCGGTCATCAGTACCACCGAGCATGCCAAACCGATCATGATGCGTTTCATGGTGTCTCCTATTCCTCGAAGTTGCCTGGCCGCCCCGGCTTCCCGGGAAACGCCCTGCGACAGACTGCGGTTACCTTCCCCATCCCTGCGGGGAACGTATCAAGCAGGCAGCACAAACCACGCCAAGAAATAAGTCATTCAACAACAGCTGCTTACCAAGCCCCTCCTGTCCGCCCCCAGGCGCAGCCGATCAATCTGACGCGACGCATCCTCGTCCGGGCGGCGCAGGCGCGGGAACCTCAGCCCCGGCCCGAAGGAACCGGGGCCCCTTCCGAAGGCGCCCTCACACCGGTTCCGCCCCGGGCCACCGCACCTGCACCAGGGCCACCCCCAGGAGGATCAGGGCCATGCCCGGCGCCATGCGCGCCAGGAACGGCTCACCCCGCAGCCAGCACCCCAGCAGGAGCCCCACCACGGGGTTCCAGTAGGCGTAGGTGCCCGCGCGCCCCGAGGGCCACACCCGCGTGATGTGGATGTAGGCGGAGTAGGCCAGGATCGACCCGAAGACGATGAGGTAGGCCAGGGCCCCCAGGCTCCGCGCCGTGACGGCACCGTGGGTGAGCCCGCCCGTGAAGCGCGACACCAGCAGCGCCAGCAGCCCCGCCGCCAGCATCTCGATGCCGATCTGGGAGAAGTGCCCGCCGGCGCCGGCGTGGCGCTTGCCGTAGAGCGTCCCCGCGGCCCATAGGAAGGCCGACGCCACCAGCACCGCCGGACGGAGGAGGCCCGGTCCCTGCCCTCCCGGCCACAGCAGCACCATCACGCCCAGGAAGCCCACTCCAAGCCCCATCCAGCCCTTGCGGCCCAGGCCGCGGGGATCCAGGATCCCCAGGAACAGGGGCACCGTGGCCCCGAGGATGGCGGTGACGCCGCTGCTCACGCGGCTTTCGGCCCAGCCGATGAGGGTCATGCACACGCCCAGCAGGGCGATGCCCACCACCAGGATGTGCGGGATCTCCCGCCACGTGGGGAAGCGCTCTCGGCGGATCCGCCCGATGAGCAGGGCCAGGAGCCCCGCGGGGATGAACCGCGACGCCGACAGGCCGAAGGGGGTGAAGGTGTCGATGGCGTAGGCGATGCCCAGGAAGGTGGAGCCCCACACGAGGGAGACGGTCAGGTATGCGATCCAGGCGAACATGCCTCACCTCGCTTCGGGGGCGATGCCCGCGTGGATTTTACGGAGGAGGCGCAGCAGCTCCTCCCGTTCCCGAGGTTCCAGACAGGCTTCCGGATCCAGGGCGGTCCTGCCGGTGCGCCAGTGTTCCTCGGGGACGGAATGCAGCTTGGCCAGGCCCTCCTCCCGGAGCGTCACGAGCACGCGCTTGCCGTTGGCCGGGTCCCGCCGGCGCTGGATCCACCCGGCACGTTCCAGCGTGCCCAGCATGGAGGTGGTACTGGGGCGGTCCCCGTGGAGGAGGACGGCCACGTCGCTGGGGGTGAGCCCGCCGCTCTCCTTGAGCTTGCGCAGGAGGAAGATCTGCTGCGGACTGATGCCGTAGGGCGCCAGGGCCCGGGCCACCCGGCGCTTCCAGTCCAGGTGGATGGTGGAGATGAGTTCGAGGGCCCGACCGGTCATAGTTAGAATTCTAACTATGTATTTCCGGAGTGCCACCCCCCCCATGAAAAAGATCTACGGGTGACCCCCCGGAGGGGTATGCTTATCTCAATTCGGAGATTCCCGAAATGTCGAACAGACCCCTCGCCCCCGTGGTGGACCTCCTCAAGACCCTCGCCCACCCGGCCCGGCTGAGGATCCTCGCCCTGCTGAGGGACGGCGAGCTGTGCGTCTGCCAGATCACCGAAGTCCTGGGCATCCCCGCCTCCACGGCATCGGAGCACCTCACGGAGCTGCGCCGGGCCGGGCTCCTGGCCGAGCGCAAGGACGGGCGCTGGGTCTACTACGGCCTCCTGCGCGAGGGCGAGCACGGGAGCCTGCTGGAGTCCCTGTGGGCCCACCTCGACGGCGTGGACCTCATCGATCAGGATCACCAGGCCGCCCTGGCCACCCGGAGCGTCCCCGTGGAAGTCACTTGCGCCAAGGGCCGGGCCTGCGGCCCCGTGGTGCGCAGCGCCAGGCTGGTGCGCCATGGCCGCTGACCCCGCCGTGACCTGCGCCTGCGGGGCTCCCCCCGCGCCCCGGGAGCCCTTCCTGCGCCGGGGAGGCTGGCTCCTGCCGGCCCTGCCCCTGTGGGTGCTGCTCTATGCCGCGGCGCCCGCGGCCTCGAAGTGGACCGCCTTCCGCCTCCTGGGGCTCACCCCCGGAAGCAGGCTGGGCGAGGCCGTGGCCTTCTTCCTGTACGACGTGCCCAAGGTCCTGCTCCTGCTCACGCTCATCGTGTTCATCGTGACCTTCCTGCAGACCTTCGTGAGCCCCCTGAAGGTGCGCGACGCCCTGGCCCGGCGCAACCAGGGCCTCGGCAACGCCCTGGCCTCGCTGCTGGGCATCGTGACGCCCTTCTGCTCCTGCTCGGCGGTGCCGCTCTTCATCGGGTTCCTGCGGGCCGGGGTGCCCTTGGGGGTGACCTTCAGCTTCCTGGTGGCGGCGCCCATGGTCAACGAGGTGGCCCTGGGGATGCTCTTCGCCATGGCCGGCTGGAAGGTGGCGCTGCTCTACGCCGCCACGGGCGTGTCCATCGCCTTCACCGCCGGGCTCGTCCTGGGCCGCCTGCGCATGGAACGCCACCTGGAGGGCTGGGTGCAGGACGCCCTGAAGGCCCCGGCCCTGGGCGAAGGCGGCGAGGAGCGCCCGACGCTCACCGGCCGCCTCGACCAGGGCGTGCAGGGCGTGCGGGACATCGTGGGCAAGGTGTGGCCCTTCATCCTGGCGGGCATCCTCGTGGGGGCCTTCATCCACGGGTTCGTGCCCGAGAGCCTCATGGCGGGCATGCTGGGCCGGAACGCCTGGTACAGCGTGCCCCTGGCCGTCCTGGTGGGCATCCCGCTCTATTCCAACGCCGCCGGCGTCATCCCCATCGTGGAGGCGCTGCTGGGCAAGGGCGCCGCCCTGGGCTCCACCCTGGCCTTCATGATGGCCGTCATCGGCCTGTCGCTGCCCGAGACCATCATCCTCCGCAAGGTCATGCGTCCGCCCCTCATCGCCGCCTTCGTGGGCGTGGTGGGCGCGGGCATCATCCTCGTCGGCTACCTCTTCAACGCCATTCTCTAAGGAGTTCCCATGCTCATCGAAGTCTTCGGTCCCGGCTGCGCCAAGTGCGAGACCCTCCTCAAGCACACCAAGCACGCCGTGGAGCAGCTCGGCGGCGACCACACCGTCATCAAGATCTCCGACTACCCCGCCATGGCCGCCCGGGGCGTCCTCAGCACCCCCGCCCTGGCCGTGGACGGGCAACTCAAGTTCCAGGGCAAGGTGGCCAGCTCCGCCGAGATCCTGGAGCTCCTGAAAGCCTAGCCATGTCCACCGCCCGGAACCTCTCCTTC
This sequence comes from Holophagaceae bacterium UBA706, assembly GCA_002298155.1. Lineage (GTDB taxonomy): Bacteria > Acidobacteriota > Holophagae > Holophagales > Holophagaceae > Mesoterricola. The sequence goes on from DBME01000230.1 coordinate 26,286, forward strand.
CTCGATCGCTACCTCACCCTGTGGATCTTCCTGGCCATGGGCCTGGGAATCCTCCTGGGCTACGCCGCGCCCGGCTTCAACGCGGCCCTGGGCGCCTGGAGCTTCGGCACCACCTCCGTGCCGCTGGCCATCGGGCTGATCCTCATGATGTACCCGCCCCTGGCGAAGGTGCGCTACGAGGAGCTGCATCTGGTCTTCCGGAACCGGCGGGTGCTGGCGCTGTCCCTGGTGCAGAACTGGGTGATCGGGCCCTTGCTCATGTTCGGGCTGGCGGTGGTCTTCCTGCGGGACAAGCCGGACTACATGATCGGGCTCATCCTCATCGGCCTGGCCCGTTGCATCGCCATGGTCATCGTCTGGAACGACCTGGCCAAGGGCGACACCGAGTACTGCGCCGGGCTGGTGGCCTTCAACTCCATCTTCCAGGTGCTGTTCTTCAGCGTGTACGCGTGGTTCTTCGCGACGGTGCTGCCGGGCTGGCTCGGGCTGAAGGGCGCGGTGGTGAACATCACCATCGGCCAGATCGCCAAGAGCGTGTTCATCTACCTGGGCATCCCCTTCATCGCGGGGTTCCTCACGCGCTTCCTCCTGGGCCGGGCCAAGGGGCTCGACTGGTACCACCGGGTCTTCGTGCCCAGGATCAGCCCCGTGACCCTCGTGGCGCTCCTGTTCACCATCGTGGTGATGTTCAGCCTCAAGGGCGAGGCCATCGTGAAGCTGCCCCTGGACGTGGTCCGCATCGCCATCCCGCTGCTCATCTACTTCGTGGTCATGTTCCTGGTGTCCTTCTGGCTCAGCCGCAAGGCCGGCGCCACCTATCCCCAGGGCGCGACCCTCAGCTTCACCGCCGCCTCCAACAACTTCGAGCTGGCCATCGCCGTGGCCGTGGCCACCTTCGGCATCGGCCACGGCGCCGCCTTCGCGGCGGTGATCGGCCCCCTGGTGGAGGTGCCCGCGCTCATCGGACTGGTGGGGGTGGCCCTGTGGCTCAAGCGCCGCTGGTATCCCGCCGCCGCGGAGAGCATCGACAAGGCCGGGTGCTGCGGCTGACGCGCCGCCCATGGGAGGAGGCATGACCCCAGGTCCAGGCATGATCGTCCAGGGACGCTGGTTCCTGACCCCCCGCGAGGCCCTGGAGGCCACCCGGGAAGGCGCGCTGCTGGTGGATCTGCGGGCGCCCGAGCTGGTGGAGATGAAGGCCTTCGGCGTCCAGGAATGCCTTCACCTGCCCCATGCGGGCCTGGACCGCCACCTGGAGGAGATCCCCCGGGACCGGCTCCTGATCCTGGCCGACACCTCCGGCGTCTACACCAAGGGCGCGGCCGCCGCGCTGGAGGCCGCGGGGTTCCCGCGCCTGGCGTGCCTCAACGGCGGCATGCTGGCCTGGGACCAGGACGGCCTGCCCGTGGACACCGACCCCGACGCCCTGCTCCATGGCGACTGCGCCTGCGTGATGCGCTCCAAGAAAACCGGCCGAACCCCAGGAGGTCCCGTGAAGGCCCCGAGCATCCTCTTCCTCTGCGTGGCCAACAGCGCCCGCTCCCAGATGGCCGAAGGGCTGGCCCGGCACCTGTTCCCGGGACTGCGCATCCAGAGCGCCGGCAGCAGGCCCAGCCGCGTGAACCCCTTCGCCGTGGAGGTCCTGGCCGAACTGGGCATCGACGCGTCCACCCACACGTCGAAATCGGTCGAAACCATCGACCCCGCCACCGTGGACCTAGTGGTGACGCTCTGCGCGGAGGAGGTCTGCCCCGTGTTCCTGGGCAAGGCCGAGCGCCTGCACTGGCCCATCCCGGACCCCGCCAGCGACGACCCGTCGCTCACCAGCGAGGCCCTGCGCCACCGTTTCCGCCAGGGGCGCGACACCATCCTGGCCAAGCTCCAGGCCTTCGGCGCGGAGCGGGGCCTCACCAGGGCTTCCGGGTCCGCCCACCCTCCGGTCTAAACATCGGGAAGGAAGCCCCGTAGCCTGTTCGGTGCGGATCCTCCTGCGAAGAACCGCCACCCGGTCCTCGACGGCCCCCTCCCGGGAGCCCGGCTTCGCCATGGAGATGCCCATGTTCCCACGCCTCCCAGCCCCCTGCGCCGCCCTGCTCGCGGTTCCCGTCCTGGCCTGCGCCTGCCAGGTCCGCGCGGCGGAACCCCTATCCGTGGCCATAGACGAACTGGTGGCCCGCTACCACGCCGCCGGCCAGTTCAACGGCAACATCCTGGTGGTCCGGGATGGGCGGATCCTGCTGGAGAAGGGCTACGGCATGGCCTCCTTCGAGCAGCGCGTGCCCAACGGCCCGGATACGCGCCACTGGTTCGGCTCGGTGACGAAAGTCGTCACGGCCACCACGGTGATGCGCCTCGTGGACCGGGGCCTCCTCTCCCTGGACGCCCGCGTTTCGGACCTCCTCCCGGACTACCGGAAGGACACCGGCTCCCAGGTGACGGTGCGCATGCTGCTCAACCACACCTCCGGGATCCCCGACTACATGCACCTGCCGGGCACCGGCCGGGAGGGTTTCCGGCGCGAGGTGGGCGACGCCCCCATCGACGTGACGGCCTTCGTGAAGCGCTGGTGCAGCGCGGATCTGGCCTTCGCGCCGGGAAGCCGGTGGAGCTACAGCAACTCCGGCTACGTGATCCTGGGCGCCATCGTGGAGCGCCTCACGGGCAAGCCCTTCGAGCGGGTGGTGCGGGAGGAGGTGCTGGACCCGGCCGGCATGCGGGACACCCGGGACCTCTCCGCCGACCCC